>NZ_JACJER010000095.1:0-17678 GCF_014164185.1 Shewanella sp. SG44-6
TATGGTTACCACCACCAAATTGCATAGCAATTCGTAATGTTTCAGGCGACATACCTATACCGTTATCCCAAAGAGTAATTGCATCAACAGTGTAAGGTGTTCTTTTCCCTCCGACACCACTCTGAGTTTCAATAAAACCTAACTCCACGCGCGTAGCTTTAGCTTGTAAACTATTATCGATTAGCTCAGCTAAGGCATATGCTGTATTGGTGTATCCATTATCTCTCAGTGATTCAATTACGGTACCAGCATTTAGGAATCTGTTTTCCATTTCATTTAATCCTTTTCAATCCACATATCGTTCCAATACCCAAAAGCGATACTTATACTTTGAAATTCTGGAATATTGTCCATAACTGTATAAATATTACACTCATTATTTCCACCACTCTTAATACCCCGCATTGCTCTGCCTGCCATTTGCAAATACTGAACAAGAGAATTCATTGGTTTAGCTATTATTGTTACGTTGGTTTTTGGTGCGTCAAAACCTGCTGTTAATACGTTAAAATTAACGAGAACTTGAATCTCACTGTTTTTATATTGTTCAATTTTGGCACGTCGACTACTTGCAGAATCATTTTTACTATCTATAGAAGCTGCATTAATACCTTGATAGTTGAGCGCCATAGAAAGATTCACACCGTGTTCCACGGTACAAGCAAATACAATTATTTGAGATTGCTTTTCGCACTCCTCAATAATCGTATTGACAATTTGCCTATTCCGCTCAACATTGTCTGCAAGCGTCTTCATTGTTTCTGCACCACCAGCATCTCTTAACTCATAAGCTGTGATCGCTGAAGAATCATATGTTAAAGGTTTGAAATTCGCTTTAGCCAAATATCCTTTTTCCACTAAATAATCAATTGGAGATAAATATCCTGATACCCGCATTGATACTTTAACGTTATTAAAAAAACTAGAAAGTAAAGCATCCTCATCAGACAGGCCATCAGGAGAGTAACTCCGGCCAGGTGTAGCCGTTAACCCAATTAAATCAGCATGAAATTCAGGGTTTAATATAAAATCATTAATTACTTCTTTAAACATTGGGGCAACAGCCTTGTGTGCTTCATCAAAAATTACTAATGTTACCTTTTTACACAGTTCGCTATATAGAAGTTTGATATTTCGTGCATTACTACTTCTTAAGCTTAGAAACTTATGGAGACCACCAACAACAAATCCAGAATCAATCCCGCCTAAACTTTCATCTGCTGTAGAGTAAAAGCCATAAAGAGTGGTAGGTCGGTTACCGAGTGACTGCCATGCTTTAGAGAATTCATTAAATGCTTGTGAACAAAGCTCTTCTCTATCAGCAAGCCACAGTACGACATTTTTACTATCCTGACGTAAATGCTCTGACGCAATATTCATTGCGGTACGAGTTTTCCCTGCACCTGTTGGCAGATGCAAAAGCACTCTATTACAGCCGTTATTTAATTTAGTGAATACTTGTTGTGATATATCCTGCTGATATGGATACAGCGAATAATTTGGTTCGATTCGTGAAATACCTGATAAAAGGCTTTTTTGTTCAACTTGACTTACATATAAAGCATTTAATCCTAAACGAGACGCAAAGTGATATGGATTTATTTCTGACCAAGATATCGCTGCATCATAATGTTTAGCTTTAACTTGTGTTTGATCAATTTCAAATTCAGGAAATAATTCAATAAATAATTGCGGGGACAGACGCTCAATCAATTGTTTTCGAAGAGACTCTTCAAACAAAAAGTTTACTTTTTTTGCACTAGCAACTAATGCAACTAACTTTTGCTTATTATAATGATTTACGCTTTCACTTAACTGATGCTTGTCTGAATCTATAGCAAGAGCAAAATTTATAGCGTCCAGCGGTAAAAAGCTTAAAAGTTCATCTTGAGAAAAATTTGCTAATATTTTTGTTAACATCATAATCCTTTATTCTTCGGCAGCTAGGTGCTAAATCAATTCCTTGTCGATTAAAGCAAGACCCCTTATAACAATAAACAACATATTTGTTCTTTGCATTCATGAATTTACCGTATTGACAAGTTTACTACAACAAAAAAATAATTTAAAAAAAAGCACTGTGCAAATGAACAGTCTTTAGGATAAAGTTCTTTCGTTATATTCAAAATCAGGCTAGTATCGCCTCTGGACAATTTCTCCAGAGGCACTAATAAGCGATGAAAGCTAAGTTTACAGGTCATGACACTTTCCCTCTGCGCTATGGATGGCTATTCAAGGCAGTTAATCATTTGAATTCAAATGGTAAATTTTCAAGTTCTGATGAAGACAGTATTCGTCAATCGATAGTCGAACTTGGTGTTGGTAAAAATATGGTTAAAGCTATTCAGTATTGGGCTGAAGCTTCTAACGTGATTCATTCTGAACGATCAAATAATTCATTTACTCATGCTGTGTCACAAAATGGCGAATATCTTTTTGGTGGTGAAAGCTTGGAGGATGGAAGAGATCCTTATCTAGAACTGCCTGGTTCAATTTGGTTAGTTCATTTCTGGTTAAATTTTAATGTTGAACATTTGACGGCTTACCGTTACTTTTTTAATTTCGCAAATGTGCAACATTTTGAAAAAACAAAGCTAATCGCTGATTGTTTTGAAGATGCAAAGAAACTCGTTGATAGTGAACTAGGTAATATATCTACTATCAAGAAAGATATTGACTGCTTTTTGAATACCTATAGTAAAAAACTCAAAGCTACTCCATCGAAAAAAAGTATCAGCATAGATGAAGATCATTTTATTTCACCTTTGTCTGAATTAAATTTGATACAAGACAACGGTGGCGGTTTTTACATTAGCAATCTATCTGAACGTCCTGAACTGCCGATTGAAATATTTACTTATGCTCTACTTGAGTTTTTTAAAACTGAAACAGTAGACTCTAAAGTTAGCACTGTTGATTTCGACTCATTATTAAGTAAACCCTGTTCACCCGGTCGAATATTCCGGTTGTCTGAATCTGGATTAGGGCAAAAACTCGATGAAGTTCAGGGTTTTACTGATAACAATATTTCGTGGGTCGATTCATTAGGGTTAAGGCAAGTCAACGTTTCTGAATATGCAAAGACCAATAGCACTCACTATTTGAATCAATATTATGGCACTAAAAATGACTGAATCACTCATAACTATCAACCAACGTTATAAAAGCTCTACCCGTATTGATGGTGATAGCGAAGATTTACGGTCCTTTATTGACGATTTTATTCTTCATGGTACTGCCGTTAATGTGCTTGATACGGTCAGTCGCGAATACGACGCTAATGCACAAAGGGTATATACCATTACAGGGCCTTATGGCTCTGGTAAATCTACCGTCGCGTTATTTTTATCATGTTTATTATCTACTGATACTAAGTTACGCGAGTACGCTACGGCAAAGTTACAATCATCACCTGTCCTTTTGTCTGAATTCCAGAAAAGATTTGCAATCAATATTGGTTGGAAAACTGTTAAACATGTTTGTGGTTTAGAGTCACCTGCAAACAGCATTTTACAAAGTTTATATATTGCACTTGATATAACTCACGATGTGAATAAAATTGCAGACTTAACTGACGATGAATGTCTTTCTGAAATTAAATTGGTTCTGTCTTCAACGCAAAGTAATGATGATGGCGTATTAATTTTACTCGATGAAATGGGCAAGGCTTTAGATTATCAATCACGCGCTAATAAGGACTTACATTTATTCCAAGCATTAGCTGACGTAGTTCAACAAGCTAATCGCCCTGTATTGATGATCGGTTTCTTACATCAAGCTTTTTCTGATTACGCTAAAAATAAAGATGCTAAAACTCAGCAAGAATGGAGCAAAGTTCAGGGGCGCTATCGAGATCTTAGTTTTAATCCATCAATTGACGAATCATTAATCCTCGTTGGTGACTCTATAACTCGATCAGCTGAAATTTCTTCAAAAATAGAAAGCAAGTATTCAAAGTTAGTAAATGTCGTCAGCAGTACTTTCGCGAATCAAAATCGGAATGTTGGTGCATTAACCGATACTCTGCCACTTGACCCTATCGTCAGTTTACTTTTAGGCCCTGTTTCAAGACGCCGCTTCTCACAAAATGAGCGCAGCTTATTCGGTTTTCTTGCATCACATGAAAAGTATGGTTTTCGTGAGTTCCTAGAAGATAACTATACGCAACCTCAAGATGACCTAGTTTTATACAGGCCAGAAATGTATTGGGATTACCTTCACCATAATTTGCATCACTTAATTGTTACATCGCATGATAGTAAGGCTTGGTTGGAAGGTTGTGATGCGATTTATCGCGCAGAGCAAAAAGCAGAAGGTAGTGAGCTACATGTTTCTATAACTAAGGTTATTTCGTTACTGACGATATTTGGTTTTCATCATCAATTACATGCTAAAAAAGATTTTTTAAAGAAATACTTTGTAAATCGCGGTTATAAAAATACAGAAATAGCTAAAGCTTTAGATGATTTGCAAACATGGACTGTCATTATTTACCGACAGAAACATGATGCTTTGTTTGTTTTCCAAGGTAGTGATATCGATATCAACACATTGATAAGTGAGCGTGTTGAAGCCGTTAGTCAGGGTGTTGATTGGACTAGCGTTTGTGACTTACCGCAAAATATATTAGCGACAGCACACTATCACAAAACAGGAACAATGCGATGGGCAACAACCAAGCTCATCAATAAAGTCGAAAAGTCGTTACTTGAACAGCTTTGTTCTGAACCGAAAACAGGCGAAGCTTTCCTTACTTTTGTCTTATCGGTATCACCCGATGTGACGCAAAAATTTAAAGAAATTGCATCAGACTTAAGCCATTGCGTTATCGGTGAGTATGACGATTTTAGCATTTTACAAACAGCAGCAATTGAGCTGATAGCACTTAAGCAAATCCTTAAAGATGAGCAGAAAATTACACATGACTTGATCGCCAAGAACGAGTTAGAAAACCGCATCATCTTTGCTCAACAAAATGTAGAAAAAGAACTGCAACATATATACAAAAATGCACAGTGGACGCATTGGGATAACCCATTACCGCCCTCATCTCCTCTTACTTCATTAGCGTCTGTGATAGCAGAAGAAATCTATCACAAAGCACCAATTGTAATTAATGAATTAGTTAACCGCTCTAAACCTTCTGGTAGTGCAAACAGTGCCATTCGTAAATTGATGAATGCAATGTTTGTAAATGGAAACCAAAAAGATTTAGGCTTCGATGAAAATAGCTTCCCTCCAGAGAAAGGCTTATATCTATCCTGCTTAAAGAGCAAAGGTTGGCATAACTATACTCCTGAAGGTTATTTATTCCCCAAAGCATGGAGTAAAGAAACCAAAGATGCTAATCCAAAGATGCATGCACTTTGGCAGGATGGTTTTACTTTTATTAAAGAGAACTCAACCACAGCACATGTTTCCATCGCACAGTTATATGAACGTTGGATGTTGCCACCTTTTGGTTTAACAACCGGACTTTGTCGTATCTATGGACTAGCGTTGTTAAAGTCACTGGAAGGACAGATTGCATTTTATGATTGGGATTCTACAAATCAGTTTATTTTTATTCCTGAATTAGATGAGGAACTGGTTAATAAAATCTATAAGCATCCACATGAAGCTGCTGTACGATACTTTGAAATATCAGATATTCAGAGTCATTTGTTAGAGAATTTAGCTCAAGCTACAATCGGAAATGCTAAGACTGACAGTGCTATTTTGAATATAGCTAAGCACATTGTTGGAATAGTTCATAAGCTACCATCTTGGGTTAAAAAAACCAGCGGCGAGAGCTTTAGCGGCAGCCAACAAAATGGCTTAACTAAAGAAGCAAGAGACTTTAGAAACAAAGTTATTGGTGCGAGCGATCCGTTTAAGCTTATCTTAGAAGATTTACCTGCTGTCTTTGGTTTTGATAAAAATGACCCAGCTTTAGAAGATCAATTGGGTTATAAGCTGAGAACGGCAATTGAAGATTTAAGTGCTCAAAATGATATTTTATATAACGGATTCAGACAAATAATCATTGATACATTAGGTGAAGAATTTAATAACAATCTTAAAACACGTTGCGAATTTGTTGAGGGTATAGCTAAGCGACCTAATGTCAAAGAGCTTGCTAAACGAATAGGCCAGTGCATTAATAATCCTAGTAAATTTGAATTTGTTATTAATCTTGCAACGGGTGCGCCAGAGCGTAATTGGACCGATAAACATCTTCGTAACGGCTTAGATGAATTACAGAACTTATGTGTTCAATTTAGACGTATTGAATCATTTGGTAATTTACAAACCAAAGGTAGTTCAAAACCTTTGGCATTCATCACCACCAATAGTGAAGGTAAGCATCAAGAATTTGGTGGTTTTATACAGTACGATTTAGAAATGGATAGCGACGTTTTGCAAGTTGTAGAAAAAATAAAGTCGTCTTTCTCTGATTTATCTAAAGAGAAACAATTGGCCGCTTTAACTAACTTGCTAACAAATTTGATGGAACAAAGTGAAAGCGGAACAGAGGTTGTTAATGACTGAAAAAGTTAAACATGTTCTAGGGTTGTCTGGTGGCAAAGACAGTAGCGCCTTAGCATTATTTGTCAAAGAAACGTATCCAGAATTAGAGGTTGAATACTTCTTTACTGATACAGGCTACGAGTTGCCAGAAACCAACGAGTTTATTGATCAGCTTGAAGAAAAGCTGGGGTATATTCACCGTTTAAATGCACGATCATTGAACAATATTGAAGGTCGTGGCGAAAAAGACTTTGCTCACTTGTTAAAAGAGCATGGTAACTACCTGCCCTCACAGCGTGATCGCTGGTGTACCGTGCAAATGAAACTAAAACCATTTGAACAATGGTTAGATAGTTTTATTAGTGATGGTTATAAGATTAAAAACTACGTCGGAATTCGAGCTGACGAGCCAGAAAGAACGGGATACATGACCATAGAGAAACCTATTGAGTCTGTATTTCCTTTCAGAGAACATGGCATTGTTAGAAGTGATATTGAAAATATCCTTCAACGTAATGGATTAGAGCTTCCTGAATATTACAAGTGGCGCTCACGTTCGGGTTGTACTTTTTGCTTCTATCAACGAAAAATTGAATGGGTAAAGCTGATGGAAAAGCACCCTACATTATTTGAAGAAGCAAAAGCTTTTGAGAAAGGTGATGACAACAATAGCACTACAGGTGAGCGCTTTTATTGGATGGGCCAAGGTCAACCTCTTGAAACTTTAGAAGATCCAGAAGTACAGAAACGTATCATTGAAAACCATGAGAAAAAGGTCGCTCGTTTTAATAAAAAGAAACGTAGTAACGCTTTATTAGGTGATTTCGGTGGTGTATGTAATTTTGGTGAACTAGACGACATATACGATGAAGCCGAAGGTGGCGGAGCGTGTGTAACCTGTTACAAATAAATAAAAAAAGCGACTATCTAGTCGCTTTTTTTACAGCTTTGATAAATATATCAATTTGTTCAAATGTCACATCAAGTGCAAAACTTAATCTAATAGTATCTTCAGCTTGTTCACGCGTTAAACCTAAAGATGTTAATACATGCGAAGCTTCAATTTCTTTTGAAGAACAAGCTGAACCTTGAGCTAAACTAATTCTCTGATCATTATCTCTGATCATTAACGCTACGTTGGTATTCAATAGTGTTAAGGACAAACAATGAGGTAAAGCTTTAGTTTGGCCATTTATGTTAAAGCCAATCCCTTCATTAATGAGCCCTTCAATTAAGTACTCTTTTATGCGCATTTCAGAAAACGATTGGTAATATTTCGGGAATAAATCAATCGCGGTGCCATAACCAATAATCAACGGCGCAGCAATTGTTCCGCCTCTCAAACCTTGCTCTTGGCCAGCGCCGTGAATAACTGGCAAAAGTTTCCTGTGGCGTAAATCTCGAATGTAGATCGCGCCAGTGCCTTTTGGGCCACCTACTTTGTGAGCGGAAAATGACATGACATCTATATTAAAATCATCGACATCGATCTCTGTTTTCCCATAACTCTGGGCTGCATCTGAATGGAATAGAACATTGTTTTCAGAGCATAATTTACCAATTTCACCAATCGGATTAATTGTGCCTAATTCGTTATTGACGTGCATTATTGACACTAATGCCGTTTTTTCGTTAATGGCATCCTTAACATCATTAGGGCAAATAATGCCATCTACATTAGGTTTGATGTAAGTAACGTCAAAACCAATCGATTTAAAATAATCACATATCGCTAATACGCACTTGTGCTCAATGGTGGATGTGATTATATGGGTTTTTCCTGCTGGGATGTCACCACTTAACAGCAAGCTTTTAAAAGCGATGTTATTTGATTCCGTTGCGCCACTAGTAAACACAATTTCACTTGGATAAGCACCGATTGAATCAGCTAGTTTTTCTCTTACTTGATCAATTTCCTTTTGGACAATAGAGCCCATCAAATGACTGGATGCTGAATTTGCATAAAATGTCTCAAAAGCATTCATCAGAGAAATTTTAACTTCAGGCAATAGAGGATATGAGGCTGCGGTATCAAAGTAGATCATACTAGTATTTATCGATAAGTTATTTGTAAAAATATTAACACAAGTTGAACTCTACAATTATGAAAAATTCAATAAAATACAACAATCCATAGCATAATCTTGGTATTTTCTTGAAGAACCATCACTTGTTTTGCTTAGCAACCCCTTGTCCTAAAGGTTCAAAATACTCCATCGTAACTTGATTTATTCACACCTATGCCAGCCAATGAAACCATGAACACCTTTGCGAGATTGAAGCTGGTTCTGGATAAGTCTGATTTGGTATAAATAATATATTTTTAGTAATAAATCACTCTTTATCAAGCCACTCTCGAGTGGCTTTTTTATGGGTTTTATCTCAGCATTAACACTCGCTTCATCATGCTAAAACCGCTCACCCGATAACTATCAGCTAATACAAATTGATACATAAAATAACTACGATTAAATTTAACAAGTGGTTAATATAATTTAGCCCTCATCATTGATTTTTTGCACCGCTAACCTCAGTTCTGACCCTTATTGGTTCAATTAATAATGAAATGCATAACAATAACAACACAGGATTTTAAAAATAACTATGCCTTTAAAAAACAATAAGATTAATGCAATTTCATTCTCCCTTAGCCTAATTTTAGGTACCACTTTTATTACTCCGGCGTTTGCCCAAGACACCTTGATTTTGGCCGATGCCTATATCGATGTAGCTAAAGGAAAAAGCGTTGATAATGCAGCGATAATTATCTCTAACAATCACATCGTTAAGGTTACCACCGCGGCAAACATTACGAATAACGCCGATTACAGCTTGATTGATCTTAAAGGTAAAACGCTGGTGCCTGGTGTGATGGACATGCATGTGCATTTATCTGGCGATGCTGAAGATAATTTTTTAGAGTCGATGAATTATTCAGTACCAAGACAGACTGTTAAAGCGGTTAAAAATGCTCAGAAAACCTTGCTCGCAGGCTTTACCACAGTGCGAGACTTAGGTGCATCTGGCTATTCAGTGATTGCCACCCGAGATGGAATAGATGCTGGCGATATTCCGGGTCCACGTATTTGGGCCGTAGGCCATGCAATTGGTATCACCGGCGGACATTGCGATGATAATTTCCCTGCTCCAGAAGCCCATGCTAAAGCTCAAGGTGTTGCCGACGGTCCTTTGGAAGTGCGTACCAAAGTACGTGAAAACATAAAATACGGTGCCAATGCGATTAAAGTCTGTGCCACTGGCGGAGTTTTTTCTAAAGGTACTCAAGTCGGTGCGCAACAAATGACTTACGAAGAACTAAAATCTGCCGCAGATGAAGCGCATATGCGCGGCCTTGTTATCGCCGCCCATGCACATGGCACTAGTGGCATTAAAGATGCGATACGCGCGGGTATCGATAGTATTGAGCATTGTAGTTTTATGGACGATGAAGCCATTAAGATGGCAATAAAAGCAGGCACTTACTTGTCTTGCGATATCTATAACACCGAATACACCCTCGCCTATGGTGCCGCTAACGGCGTACCAGAAGCCAATATCAATAAAGAAAAGCAGGTGTCACAAGCCCAGCGTGACAGCTTTAGAAAAGCCGTTAAGGCAGGCGCTAAGATGGTGTTTGGTTCAGATGCGGCGATTTATCCCCATGGAGACAATGGTAAGCAATTTTCACGCATGGTCACCTTTGGTATGACGCCAGTTCAAGCGCTTCAGGCTGCAACCATAAATAGTGCCGCCTTGATAAAACAAGACAACTTAGGTCAAATTAAAGCAGGATTCTTGGCTGATATTATTGCTGTTGATGGCAATCCGCTAGATAACATTAGCTTGATGGAAAACGTCACTTTTGTTATGAAAGATGGCGTTGTGTACAAAAAGCGTTAAGGCATTAGCTAACCGCTATTGGTTATGTCACAGCCCGATTGGCTTGGATAGCTTTAGCAATCAAATACCAAGGCCTATCTTAAACGCTAGGCCTTTTTTATATCTAACAGATAGACCGTCAGATCTCAAAAGCATGTCAATTCGTTCAATCATTAGCTGGTTCAAGTCTTTTTATCTATCCCTGGCTATACATTAAGCGCTGGCTGACTGTCCCGATTGTGTTTATCAAACGCTAACCCTAAGGGTTCGAAATAGGCCAATAGTGCTTGATAGATTTCACGGCGGTGTTGGGTATCTGGGTAAGCACCATGTTTGGCTAAAGGTGAGTTAATCGTGCTGTTAACTAGGTATGGATTAGATATTTCGGCATTAGCCTGTGAGTACATTTCAATACTGGCTTCGAATGCGCGCGCCATCATTTCGGTTGGTTTGGCAAAGTAATGACAAGCTTGCAGTTTATCTAACGCGATTGACCGTCTCACATACTCGTGTGGCTCTTGGCCATTGGTGTTTAAAAAAGTGATTTCAAATAGCTTAGATAATTGTTGGTTCAGTGGATGAGCAACTAATGCTTTGTCTGCAAGCCAATGGTCGGTAGCACATGCATACCGGTTAGCCGGACTCATGTACTCATCTTGGCTCAGTAGAGTGTCATCAACAAACATTTTGTCGGCTATGTAATGATCGAACGCATGCCAAAACTCATGAGCTAACGATCCTGCGCCGGCATTTTTGGCTAACGCCAGTTCTCGATATGCTGGTGAATAGTGTGCCTGCACGCCCTTTTGGCCGCCATGGCCAAAGGCAAATCGTAAACTGCCGCGCAAACCAATTAGCTCTGGTGGTACGCAAAGTATATTGGCCAGATCGGCTAATGAGTCAAATATCAAGTTAGCCGCTAATGCCGACTCCTCGCGATTAACCCATTTGCCCACTCTTATGTGCTGTAAACCAAAGGTGTGCTTGATATCTAAAAAGCTCACCGAATCACCATTGCGATAATCGGGACCAATTCGCTCAAAATGACGCTGATGATTTAATAATGAATGATGTGAAGCCAAACAAACCTCTATTACACGAAAGCGATTATAAACACGTTTACAAAAAAACGAATGCTGAACTCAGTGGGTAATTATGCCATGTTTAACGCCATCAACCGTGCAATAAAAAGGCTAATGGTGGTAAAAGTCTCCTTGGCGCAACCTCATCCACCAGTATGCGATAAGCATTTTTATTCAGCTTTATGCAAAAATAAAAGTATTACCCTCGGTAAATTTTTAACCTTTATTCATTTAAATGCTTATTTAATCAAAATAAGGCTAAACAGATTAAATTAAAAGCACTGCATAATCACCGAGTTTATTTTACTCTTCTATTAAGTGGTCCATTAAGAACCGATTAAGTGGCTTAGTACGGCCACCAGCACTTAATGGATCGTATACGTTACGACTGTTTATGACGATATGCGCCTAAAGAGTAAGCCGGTGTATTTGGGGCATCTTAAGTATCGCTCATTGAATGTCTATTTAACCCTGTTCACAGTACAGTGGTTTAAGCGCAATTTTTTATGGAGGATTTATGATTTATACCACAACAGAAACCATTCCTGGTCGGGATATTATCGAGATTGTCGGCATTGTAACGGGTAATGTTGTTCAATCTAAACATATTGGCCGAGATATTATGGCTGGTTTAAAAAGCATTGTCGGCGGCGAAATCCGCGGTTACACCGAAATGTTAAGTGATGCCAGAGATGTCGCCATTGAGCGCTTAGTTGCTAGTGCAGCAGAAAAAGATGCCGATGCGATTGTGGGTATCCGCTTTACAACAAGCGCCATTATGGATGGGTCGTCGGAAATAATGGCTTTTGGTACCGCAGTAAAATTAGCGCCGCGCTGATAAATAGCTCGGTTACTTAACCTAAACTTAGCTCATATTAATATCGCTCGCGAAGAACAAAGGCTGAGATAAGTACTTTTCACCATCTTGTTAACCTGTTTGTTTGTCCGAGTTTAGGCTGCCATCTCACGAGTGATCAAACATAACTAATAGGTAATTTTATGATTAAAAATATTTCCTTAGCCCTTATCACCTTGATAGCCTCAACTCATGCCCTGGCGCTAGAAAGCCTTATTACTGTTGAAAGCCATTACTCGGCCAAAGAAACCGCTGATAGGTTTGAGTCGATTATAAAAGATAAAGGGTTTACGGTTTTTGCCAGAATAGATCATCAGAAAAATGCGGCAGGGGTTAATTTAACGCTAAGACCAACTGAAGTGATTGTGTTTGGCAACCCGAACATTGGCACTCAATTAATCCAGTGTAACCAACTGGCGGCAATTGACTTGCCCCAAAAGGCATTGATTAGTGAAGATGCCGATAATAAGGTTTGGCTGTCGTATAACAATCCGCAGTACCTTAAGCAGCGTCATAACATTGCAGGCTGCGATAAGGTTATGAGTAAAATAGCCGCCGCGCTCAATACATTAAGCATTGCTGCAACGTCCAAACCGCTATAATGTAGAATGATATTAATCAATAACTTATATAGCATATTTATCAGAAATGCTGCGTATAAGGATATATTTTGAGGTGTTAAATGAATAACCAAGTGGTATTAATTACAGGTGCAAATAGAGGCATTGGTTTGGCCTTAACTGAGCAATACCTTATTAACGGCTGTCGGGTTATTGCGACCTGTCGCGATGATGCCACAACGACTGAGCTAATGTCGTTACAGGGGCAGTTTGCTGATAAATTATTGATTGAATCAATGGATATCACATGCCCAGATACCATTCACCGTTTAGCCAATAATCTTTGCCAGCAAAATATTAGTATTAATTTAATCATTAATAATGCGGGCTATTTGGATCGCGATAATCACAGTATTCATGCTATCGATTATGCTGATGCTGAAATGTGCTTTAAAGTGAATGCGCTCGGGCCATTATTTTTAATCCATTGTTTATTATCCCTATTGAATAAAACACGTTTATGTAAAATCGCTATTATCTCATCGTCCAAAGGATCATTAACAGAACCACAAGGCGTCGATTGGTATGGTTACCGAATGTCTAAAGCCGCTGCCAATATGCTCGCGGTGAATTTATCTAAAGAACTTGTTGATGATAATGTTGCTGTGGTATCGGTTCATCCTGGCTGGGTTCAAACTGACATGGGCGGCAGCGCTGCACGGGTTAAAGTTAATGATTCTGCATTGGGGATTATAAAGGTGATTAACCAGTTATCGATTGCTAACACGGGTGAGTTTTACAATTTTAGCGGTGAGCAACTGCCGTTCTAATATCTGGCGGCTTGAATGTGTGGCTACTCAGCGTACTTTTTGCCTAATGTTTGCTTATTATTGAACGCGTATTATCAAGGCTGTTGGCTTTGTGGGCGGGTGCGATTAATCAATTTACCGCTTAATATGGTCGAGGATAAGTTTGAGGCTGTTTTTAGGTCGATAATAGTGGGCGTATTATGTTTTTTGACCATGATATTGAGGCTAATTTAACCGGTTACACTTAAATACAAAATAATATCCAGCGATATTTACTGCTGGCTTGCCTTACAGGTGTAAGTTGGTAAGATGTTGTTTTGATGACTGTATCGTTAATATCGTTATGATACTTTGGTATTAATAGGCATAGTTAGACAATATTAATTAAGTCGATAGTTACAATATTGACTACGACACAATGAAGATGTGTTTATCTTCTTCTTGCCGCATAGCGGCTTAATTCAACGAACACTTTAAGTTAATTTGTAACCTGCTGCATTTGTACTTTAATCAGTACGACGTTAAGCAAAACCTAGGTTGCGTTACTGCATAGCTTAAGCGGGCGTTATATTTAGTGAGGTTGCGATAATGGAAACAAAGCCGATAATTTATGACAGATTTTCTTGTAATAAATGTTTTGATAAAAGCAGCCTTGATTTTGATTTCACCATGGCTTTTCAGCCAATTATTAACTGTAAAACCAATACTATATTTGGCTATGAAGCATTAGTTCGCGGTTTACAAAATGAATCTGCTTTTTCCGTTATCGATCAAGTCAATGATGATAATCGTTATTTATTTGACCAGCTTTGCCGAGTGAAAGCCATCGCACTGGCTGCTAAGCTCAAACTAGACTCCATGCTTAGTATCAACTTTCTTCCCAATGCCATTTATAAACCTGAGCGCTGTATTCGAACCACCTTAGAAGCCGCGAAAGAGTATGGTTTTCCAACCAATAGAATCATGTTTGAATTTACTGAAAATGAGAACATCAGCGATACAGAATTTGTTAAGGGTATTGTTGAGTATTATAAAAAATCAGGATTTATCACCGCACTAGACGATTTTGGTTCTGGCTATGCCGGTTTGGGATTATTGGCTGATTTTCAAACCAACATCATAAAATTTGATATGAAGCTTATTCGTAATATCGACCAGGATAGTACCCGGCAAGCTATTATTAAAAATTGTGTCAACTTGTTTGCTGAGCTTAACATTACCTCGTTAGCCGAAGGCGTAGAAACCATCGAAGAAATGCTCTGGTTGCGCGATTCTGGAATTGACCTGATGCAGGGCTATTTGTTTGCAAAACCTGGCTTTGAGTGCCTACCGCAAGTTGATTTTGATGAAATATCCCGCTATGAAAGTAAAGCCAAACATTCCCACAAGCAAAGTTTACATGATGGTGCAGGTATATAAACCTCAGCTTAAGGGGTTAATATCATCATCCTTAGGCCGATTTTATTTAGCGATTACTGACTCGAGACAGTCATCGAGATAGTCACTAAGATACTACACCGCTAAGCGGGCTAACTTAAGGTTTTGACTGACGTTTATAAGCGTTTTATGCCCATTTCAACCAATTCATTTACCTATGTCTTTGCGTAATCCTGTATCATTGAGCGGTGCCAAACTCTTGGCCCCTTTCCCTCCCCTATGCTGGAAATATCATCGATGAAAACAGACGCTTTACGCGGCAAACTATTCTTATTACTGGCCACTATGCTTGCTGGTGTAGGCTGGATAGCCTCTAAACTTGTTATTTTACATATGCCTGGTGAGGTGTTTATTGCAGCTCGCTTTTTAATCGCCAGCCTGATTTTATTACCATTTTGCTATCAGCAGATTTTAGCCCTGCGAGGCAAACAGATTGCCGCGCTGTGTGGCGTTGGCCTTGTGTTAGCGGCATCGATTGAAGTATGGGTACATGCGATTACCATTTCAGATACCCTGTCTGAAGGCGCGTTTATCATGAGTTTAGCAATGATTATTGCGCCATTTATTTCTTGGCTATTATTCAAAGTAAGACCTAACCGCATGTTTTGGATAACGCTGCCTATAGCCTGCATTGGTATTATGTTATTGACCATCACAACGGGCTGGGAGGTGGATAACAGTCAATGGTTTTTCTTATTGTCGTCGGCCTTACTGTCATTACATTTTGTACTTAACAAGCGAGTTCTGACCAATATAAAGCCATTAACATCCATCTGCGTTCAATTATTTATGGTGGGGGTTGCTGGTAGTGTGATTATGGCGCTGGTGTCACCTGAGCATTTTGAACTCAATGGCCAGCTGTTCTTTTGGTTTGCAGTGTCCACTGTCATTGCCACCAGCGTGCGCTACCTGTTACAAACCCTTGGCCAGTTTAACGTTAAACTAGAAACGGCCTCATTGATCATGATTTTAGAACCCATTTGGACATTAATCTTGTCTATTAGCTTTCTTAATGAAGTGGTTGAGGTACAAAAGCTTATCGGTGGCGGAGTGATTCTGCTGTCACTGTTTATTTATATCAAATTTTCTAAAAAGTAGTTTTGATTAAAGGCGTTATGGCGCGCTCGGTTTATGTTAATCGGGCTCGGCTGCGCCTCACCTGTTATCAGCAAAGATTCGACTACCAATAACAGATACATTTACCAGTCTAGCCACTTAAACACCTTGCCGCTTTTAGTTCATTGGCGATGAGACTATAATGATGGGTAATCGCAAACCAATGAGTCATTAATGAACAGTAACATAGAGATAGTCGATCTTCTCCGCGAGCGTATTCCTTCATTTAAATGTGTGCCGGGTTGTCACGATTGCTGTGGCCCAGTAACGACCTCGTCTGAAGAAATGTCGCGCCTGCCAGTCAAAACGGCCGCAGAACATGAAGCCGCGCTAAATGAGTGGAACTGCGTATATTTAGGCCCTAATGGCTGTGAAGTGTATGAGGAACGCCCTTTGATATGCCGAGTATTTGGCACGACACCGCGTATGCCTTGCCCTGAAGGTCGTGGTCCTGAAAAGATGATTGACTCAAAAGTAGAAGCTCAGATCCATCACTATATTGCCAATACCCGCCAAGTGTTAGTGTAAGCGCATAGCAACATCTAGCCGATAATAGTCTGTAACAGCAGACGAAAACCCGGATTGACGCGTAATATTAATGTGGTCGTGAATAACACTGCTTACATAAGAGTTAGCCGCATTAAAGCTTAATGAAGTAGTATGACTCGCCTCAGTATGACACTGAGACTCGTCATGCTCTGCGGTGTGAATCATTACCGCCACAGAGTGTTAACTGGATTAGCCAAAGTGTTCTTGAAAAGCAATCATAAAGTCTTCTCTTATGAGCTGCTCTAAATGTATCGCGCGTTCAGTGGGGCAAAAAATCATAATATGTACATTCTGCTCACCATTTATGCCGCTGGTAATATGAATGTGTGGTTCACTGCCCGGTAAATCGACACCGGCGTGTTTTTCTATCACGCTATTGTAGCGCTTGGCCACTTCAATAAAATCTTCACAATGCTGTTCTATTTGACGAGTGAGTCCAGGAAACAGCGGATACAGGTTAACAAACTGCACCAGAGTAATAGTAATATTATGATAAACGTAACGTTTCATAAAATTAAGGTTTTTAACCGCATAGGTAAAAAACATACTATTTGGCAGCGTGGCGGTTTTACCTGTGTAATGGTATTGGCCTTGGTCCAGATCAATCTCTTGGATCACTGTGGCCATTAAGTTATGTTCTATCACTTCACCGTATATCTTACCCACTTCAATCCAATCACCAATCACAAATGAGCGTGAACTCGCGCGTTGTATTGAGCCGGTAAAACACAGAATAATCTCTTTTGAGGCGATGACTAAAGCAATTGCGATGGCTGTTACTGACAATGCAAATTTGCTGACTTCGGTCTGCCAAAGTACAAATAACACCACCAATATTAAGATAAATGTGCCATTTTTAGTACGCGACATCCATTTGCGT
>NZ_JACJER010000096.1:0-17573 GCF_014164185.1 Shewanella sp. SG44-6
AGTTATCGTTGTAGAAAAACAATAAACCCGCGATGAACGGGAAACTTTGAAAGGTGACAACATGGAACGCGAGTCAATGGAGTTCGACGTAGTAATAGTCGGTGCTGGCCCTGCAGGTTTAGCAACAGCTTGTCGTTTAATGCAAATATCTAAAGATGCCGACAAGGAAATCACCGTTTGCGTGGTAGAAAAAGGCTCTGAGGTTGGCGCACATATTTTATCGGGAGCGGTATTTGAAGCGGATGTATTGGACGAATTATTTAATGATTGGCGTGAATCTGATATCCCGCTAACGACTAAAGTCACTCATGACGAAATTTATCTGCTTAACTCAGAGAATAAATCGCGCTTAATACCAAACAGCTTTGTGCCTAAAACCATGCACAACGATGGTAATTACATTATTAGTGTCGGTAACTTAGCCCGTTGGTTAGCTAATAGAGCTGAAGCACTTGGCGTAGAAATTTTCCCCGGGTTTGCCGCCAGTGAATTACTGTTTAATGAAGACAATAGTGTCAAAGGTATTTTAATTGGTGACATGGGCGTTGGCGAAAATGGTCAACACAAAGACAGCTACATGCCAGGCATGGAATTACATGCTAAATACACCGTTTTTTCAGAAGGTTGTCGGGGTCACTTAGGTAAACAGCTGATCCAAAAATACCATTTAGACAATGGTAAAACACCGCAGCATTATGGCTTAGGTTTTAAAGAAATTTGGAAAATCCCTGCTGAACAACACCAACAAGGTAAAGTCGTTCACACCGGCGGTTGGCCTCTAGTGAATGGTTCATCTGGAGGGGGATTCCTATATCATATGGAAGACAACCAAGTTGCAGTGGGGTTAATTATTGATTTAAATTACCAAAACCCTCACCTCAGCCCATTTGATGAATTTCAACGTTATAAAACTCACCCAGTGATTGCCAAAACATTAACTGGCGGTGAGCGCTTAACTTATGGCGCACGTGCCATTGCTAAAGGTGGTTTAAATTCACTGCCTAAAATGAGCTTCCCTGGTGGGTTAATTATTGGCTGTAATGCAGGCACACTTAACTTTGCTAAAATTAAGGGCACCCATACCGCGATCAAGAGTGGGATCATCGCAGCCAAAGTGTTAGGCGAAGGCTTGATGGCTGGTATCGAAGGTGGTAAAGATCTCGATTGCTTCCAACAACGTTTTGAAGAAAGCTGGCTGCACGATGAACTGTATCAATCACGTAATTTTGGTCCTGCATTACATAAGTTTGGCACCATAGTCGGTGGCGCTTTTAATTACATCGACCAAAATTGGTTTGGTGGTAAATTTCCGCTGACCTTTAGGGATACCACCCCTGATTACGCAACTTTAGGCCTAGCCAGTGATTACAATAAGATTGATTATCCTAAACCTGACGGTAAATTAAGTTTCGATAAGCTGTCTTCAGTATATCTGTCGAATACTTATCACGAAGAAGATCAACTGTGCCATTTACACCTTAAAGACCAAAGTATTCCGATTTCGGTCAACTTAGTTAAATTTGATGAACCCGCGCAACGATACTGCCCTGCAGGCGTATATGAAGTGATTGAAGAAGCCGGCGACAAAAAATTTGTGATAAATGCTCAGAATTGTATTCATTGCAAAACATGTGACATCAAAGATCCGAGCCAAAATATTACCTGGGTCACTCCAGAAGGCGGCGGTGGGCCAAACTACCCAAATATGTAAGCTAACCAATAGTTAAAATATTAGCTCCGCCGAAAAACGCACTTAAATATAGGTGCGTTTTTTTTGTTTTATAGACTATTATTACTCACATAAAATCAGAACAACCTACGCAAAAAGACTATTTTGTTTACTTAATTAACTTAAGAGCAAAATAACTATCAATTTATTGGCATTGTGTCCGATATATCATAGATATACCCCAAGAGGCTGTTGTAGATGAGCACATTTAATACCCTTACCATTAAACAAAAAATATTGCTGACAGTGACAGTTGCTGTACTGCTATCAACAATATTAGTCGGATTACTGAGTCAACGCAGTGCGAAGCAAATCGTCGAGCAACGTATGCTTAATTCAGAAATGCCAAGCATAGTCATGCAAATCCGCAATGACGTAGACCTGCAAATTAGCAGTTTAATGAATGCCGCAGAGCAACTAGCCAATAGCAGAATGTTGCTTGGCTGGCTCCAAAATGGTCGCCCAGCGGACCAAGAAAGCCTAGTCATCGCACAATTAAATGACCTAAAAAATCAGTACGGCTTAGCTCAAGCGTCTTACGCCGATCGCGAAACCGCAGCTTACTATACACAAGACGGCTTTTTACGGGTATTAACCCCTGAGCAAGACGGTTGGTTTTTTGATTACCGCGACAGTAAACAAGAGCGCATGCTCAATGTTTTTACCGAAGCCAATGGTGAAGTCAAACTGTTTATTAACTATCAGCAGCCAAATGGTCGTGGGCTTGTTGGCTTAGCTAAATCACTAGATGATATGGTTAACTTATTAGATTCATTCAAAATTGAAGACACTGGATTTGTCTTTTTAGTGGATGCTAAAGGTGACGTAAAACTATATCGAGATACCAATAAAGTAGGTAAGGCTAAGCTCAGCACTTTATACCCTAATGCCAATACTAACCAACTGCTAAATAAAAGTGACTTTAACTTAGTTAAAGCAGAAGTTGATGGCCAACACATGTTGATTGCCAGTAGCTATATTGAATCGATGGATTGGTATTTAGTGGCTCAAGTGCCTGAAGCTGAAGTCTTTGCCTTACTACAAGAGTCCGCTTATCAGATCTTAATATGGACCATTCTTATTGCAGTGGTATTTATAGCCATCTCGATTGCGGTTGCAGGTTCCGTCAGCCGCCCTATTGCTCATATTGCCGAGCTATTTCGCAACATTGGTGAAGGCGAAGGCGATTTACGTCAAAGACTACCCGTTAATGGTGATGATGAAATTGCTCAGCTTGCTCGTGGTTTTAATAGCTTTATCAGTAAGATCCAAGATACGGTCCTGGAAGTGGCCAGCACAAGCCAACAACTAGGTTTATCTGCTATTGATGTATCAAATCAGTCACACCAGACGTTAGATGACAGCCAATTACAAAAAGATCGTACGATTATGGTGGTCACCGCAATTAACGAAATGGGCGCTACGGTTAATGAAATTGCAACTAACGCAGCTCAAGCCGCAGTCACGGCCCGCGATGCAGATGCGGAATCAATTGAAGGTCAGAAAGTCGTAACACGGGCACGTGAAACCATTAATCAACTATCTAAAGACGTCGAACAAGTCGGTGACGTGATTGAATCATTAGCGACGCACACTAAATCGATTGGCAGTATTTTAGATGTTATTCGTGCAATTTCAGAGCAAACTAACTTATTGGCACTGAACGCGGCAATTGAAGCGGCTCGAGCCGGTGAAGCTGGACGAGGCTTTGCTGTTGTTGCAGACGAAGTCCGTAACTTAGCTTCTCGTACGGCAGCTTCGACTAACGAAGTACAAACTATGATAGATAAACTTCAATCAGAAACGACGCGAGCAGTCAGTGCTATGGAACAATCGCGCAGCCGATCGCATGAGGGTGTTACAGCTGTTGATGAAGCGAGCCAGTCATTAAGCGGTATTAGTGAACGAATTGCACTGATTAGCGATATGAACATACAAGTTGCAGCCGCGACGGAAGAGCAATCAACTGTGGTTGAAGACATTAATCGTAATGTGACTGAAATCAACGATATTACTCAACGTACCGCAGAAACAGCTCATGCCGCTGCACATGCAAGTGAGTCATTGAACCAATTAGCCACTCGACTGGATACCCTAGTTGCTCGTTTTAAAGTGTAAATGCGATAAATCGTTTTAACAAAACGCCACTCATTTGAGTGGCGTTTTTTATGCTCATGGTTGTTGCCGATCACGATATATTTAACATGCTAGTTATTTCAGAAACCGAATAGTCAGTGGATACTGATAAGCTTTGCCATCGCTGGCTTTCACCATTGCGATAATGGTACAAACAATGTCGAGTAATGCTAACGCTGCCAGTAGTAATACGCCCACACCAATAAAAATCAATATCCCAGACACTAAAGCATAAATCATTAAACTTAGTTTGAAATTAATGCAATTCTTTCCGCATTGGTTTACAAACTCAAACTCGTCTCGCTTCATTAACCAGATAATTAACGGCCCAAGAACACTGCCCAGAGGGAAAATATAACCGACAAAACTGGCGGCATGTACTAATAATCCCATATTTTTAGCGTCTTTGGATAATGTGTCTGTTAGTTCGGTCATGTGATATTCCTTATCAAGAGTTCTTATAATATTATGGTTAACTAACTGGCATTGCCATACAAGCGCATCGCCCAATCTTCTATACTTTGTTGATCAAGTCGGCGCTGTAATGAGTTAACCCAAGTTTGCGCTAAACCTTCACATTCAAGCAGTATCTGATATTGCGCAGCATCAAATTCTGCTAAAAAATATATCTGCATCGCTTTAGCTACACTGATATCCGTTTTTCTTTCTAACAAAACAATACTGTCATTCGGATTAATATCGCCTTCCGATAGCACTCGGTAAAACCAGCCACACATGCGACTTTCTTGCATTGCTAAAGCAAATTTAGGGTGACCAAATTGCAAGTTGAGTTTAAAACAAGGTGATCGCGGCTGGGTAACTTGTAATGTCACATCTCCAATTTGGACTATATCACCAATATAAACTTGCGCCTCATTAAGGCCGACAGTACTGATATTCTCACCCATTGAAGGTGCATCAAAAAAGGTCGACATTAAATCCCAGCGGCGGTACTGACCATAATGCTCTCGCGGGAAATGATGCAGCACTCTATCTAGCCCGCCATGATGCTTAGGATCAGCCTCGCTATTACCGATAACTCGATCAAATTGCACGGTTAACTGCTTAGCGATATGTTTTTGGTTAATGCAACTGGCAACACCATTATGCATTTGCACTTGATCACCTAAATATAACCCAGAAATACCTTTCACCCATAGCTTACTCATCCAGCGGGTCCTTGCTTAAACATGATTACAGAGTGCCAATATACCCAATTTTCAGACAAAAAAAAGCCTTACTGGGGAAGAGTAAGGCCATAAATATAATGGGAGATAATACTTAAAAACATAGTGAAAAATGATCTTAACCATCCGACACTATAAAAGTTGTTTAGACGGACTTATCATAAGCGCTAACAATGACACTAAAATGACAATCGAAGACTATTTTAGTCATGTGCATAGACATGTATTCATCCTCAAAGTTAATCATTACTCATAGCCGTTAACTTAAGTACTGTTTTAAGGCCTCGCCAGGAATTGAGCTTTGGGTGGCAACGGCAAATGAGGCCCACAAAGCGCCTTCATGCATCGCATCGATAATTGACATCTGCTGACATAAACCATGAATAACCCCAGCAGCATAAGCATCGCCGGCCCCTGTGGTGTCAATAACGTCAGCAATAACCGCGGGCACATGTTGTTCATCGTCGGCACTGTACACCATAGCCCCCTGGTCACCATCGGTGACAATAAAGTACTCCAATGCATCACCCGCAATCGCGTAAGCAAATAGCCATGGGTCTTGATTACAGCGCCCTTGCATGTCGGTAATCGACGCGATGAGTACATGACAAGGACGGTTACGTTCATCTTTCGCCAGTTGAGATATCACTTTGCAGTTAGGATTGGATGCAATAGCATTTGCCGCCCAAACACCAGCACCTTTTGCCGAAGAGTTAATATAAAAGGCATCCCAATGATGCCATTTAGGCGGCACTGGCAGTTCAAAAATAGGTCGCTGAGGGCGAATAATGGTGCGTTCACCATCCGGGGTCATCACCAATAGCATCTCACACGTATTGCCATTAAAACGATGCACTAAGCGACAATCAAGCCCTAAAGTGCTGGCCTTAGCTAAAATCCAATCGCCAATATCATCACTGCCAACCTCACTCACCAATGACACATTGTGCTGGGCCCATACTAAACCTAAGCCAGTGTTCGCGCCGCCACCGCCTAAACGTAACCCACCGTCTTGATAATGAAATCGACCACCGGTTTGTAAGGGTTTATCAAGCATTAGAATGCGATCACAATTAATATTGGCAAGCAAAAGAATATTAGCCATGCAACTCACCTAAAAAAGTGTAGTGAAAAAGAACCTTGAGTATAACAAAAAGGCCGTGATTAACACGGCCTTTGGTGGTTGATCACAGGATCACATATCCGCTTCAGCAAGTGGTTGACGTAATTGGGCGCGCACATTGTCCATACCCGAGTAAAACTCCTTCATCATCAATAATCCGAGCATTTTGCCATTGTCGGTCACAATCAGTTTGTCAGGATTAATAGGATCATTTTTCAGTGCCCCCATGGCTTTCATTGATGCCATTTCTTTAAACAAGGCGGTATCTAGATTAACGTTAAAAGTATCGCGAAAATATTGACGCGATAAACGCCCAGAAAACATCCCCAGTAAAAAACGATACTGCATGACTTCTTTTAGCTGATATTTTTTCTGTTGCTCAACAGCCATTCGACCTTCAGCAATACGTTGTTGATATTTTTTTAGCGAAAAAGTATTTACATATAAGGTGTCATTTAAAAAACTAAATGAGCCTGAACCGACACCAAGATATTCATCATAGTCGATCACATACTCATCAAAACCTTCATCATTGGTTTTACCAAACGCCCATGCAGACAATTGAGTATATTGCCCAGTTAAGCGATTTAAAATTTGGCGGTACTGATTAACCATTTCACCATGAGGTGCTGCCAGATCTGCTTTGACACTTTTACGCGTTTGATGGGTGATCATCAATGGATAAGTGGTAATTTGGCGCGGATCGAGTTTAGACGCCATTTCAAGGTCAGACCGAATAATCTCTTCTGTTTGCCCACGAAAGCCAAAAATCAAATCAACGTTAATGATCGGAAATAGCTCTTTAGCTGCCATAATGCGGTCAAAGGTTTGCTGGCCTGAACCAAACTTATCTAATCGATCAGTCATTTTTAAAATGCCGTCGTCAAAGCTTTGTACCCCAATCGACATTCTGTCGACCAAACCTTTTAACTGCTTAAACTCAGGGCTGGCTAAATGTTGTGGATCCGACTCACAAGAGACTTCTTTAATGCCAGGAAAGAGATTTTTTGCGTGTTCAATTGTGCGGGCTAATTCATCTTCAAGTACGGTAGTCGTTCCGCCACCAATGTACATAGATTCAAACTCATAGCCTAAATCTTTGGCCATTTGCATTTCTTTGCGCAGCGCCATAAAATATTCGCGCGCTTTGTCTTCACGGAATAAAAATCGGTGAAAAGTACAAAATGAACACAAGGTATGGCAAAACGGAATGTGTGCGTACAACATGTATTTTTTGCCTTCAACGGGCTTAGGCATGCGGTCTGTTGAGATGGTGTCGAGACGCAAATTCTTATCAACATAATATTGCATCACCCGCTCCATAGAACTGATCATCCAATTGGGTACCGTAATATTTGACTGATAAGGTTTAATCAGCTCATGACTGGCTGATTGAATAATTGGAGACATAAAAAATCCTAACTGAATGAGTCACTGGGAGCAAAACCATTGATAAAAAGCGCTAAATAAAAGACGCACTGTCGATGCAGGAAATCAAAATAACACTTTATAAATTGCTAAAATGCGAACTCGCCAACAAATACATAAACTAACACGCTTATCCTTACCCATTTGTTAAGCAGATCATGTTTTAGACACTGCTGTTGGAGCGCAAATGAAACAGTTTATGCAGCAACCAAAACAAACAGATAAAATAAAGGCTAGATCGCGCACTATCGAATAATTGGTT
This sequence comes from Shewanella sp. SG44-6, assembly GCF_014164185.1. Lineage (NCBI taxonomy): Bacteria > Pseudomonadati > Pseudomonadota > Gammaproteobacteria > Alteromonadales > Shewanellaceae > Shewanella > Shewanella sp. SG44-6. The sequence goes on from NZ_JACJER010000096.1 coordinate 7,866, forward strand.
AGGAATAAAATAGAATCTGGATACTCTTAGTCTTAGTCTTAGTCTTAGTGCAGCATTTAGGGAAATAATAGCGATTAAGCTGCAACCAATTTAAATGAAATCATAAATAATGTTGGCTGATTAGGATAGACCTTCTGAATAAGCAGCTTTAACTCTGCTAATGGCAAGCTTTCTTGGGCGGCATGAAACTCATTAATGTCAGCAAATGCTAATGGCTCAACCGCCAAAATCATAATGTCACACACTTTAATATGGTTTTCGAGAGTGAACACCTCAACTTGGCTACCAGGTTGGTAATGGCTCTCGCTTATATCGCGGATAGTAATGGTTTTTAGTCCAGATGCGACTAACGGCGTTAAAAATTCAAAAAAGGTAATTTGCGTTGGTGCAGCTGACATAAGGAAACCTTAACAGAAAAAATAAGATGGGTTTATAGCACCTTATCGATATAAAATATTATAACCTAGCGCACTCGCCCGGGCTTTGATCAAAGTAGCGTTTAAACTCACGACTAAACTGGGCAGTACTTTCATAACCCACTTGTGTCGATACCTCTTTGACCTTGAGTTTTTGCAGTTGCAGTAATGCTTTGGCCTTATTCAGGCGAATTTTCTTCAAGTATTGTATCGGTGAAGATGCGGTGACTTCTTTAAAGCAACGATGAAATGCAGACGGGCTCATATTAACTAGGCTGGCTAATGTGTCGACTTCGACCGACTCACCATAATGCTTATGAATATAACTGAGGGCTTTTTCAACCCTAGATAAACGTGTGTGGCTTAAGGATAATGCATACAATGGCGCTGCGTTAGGTGAGTCTAACAAACGATATAACAGCTCAAGCACTAACGCCTCACCCATCACTTTAGCCTCAAGCGGTGATTGCAATGCTTGCAATAGTCTAATCACGCTACAATCCATGTCTTCAGTGTTGTCTGCAACAAAAAAACCACTCTGACGCGATTCATTTAAATCTTTGGGGATTTGATTATGCTCGTCCATCAGCCGAATAATATAATTAAGCTGTACTAAGTCGATATCAACCATCAACACTAATACCGGTTCTTCAATACTGGCGAAGGTTTCACACTCTACCGGCAATGGTACCGTCATCACTAATGAACGCTGGCGATCGTAATCGAAGCTTTGATTGTCTAAGTAAACCCGCTTTTTACCTTGGCCAACAATGAGTACACCTTGCGAGTAGCACATTGGTCCACGCGCGCCATACTGCGAGCTACGAAATACATTAACACCCGCTAAATGAGTATGATTAACGCCCTCTTTAGGCGCAAGCGGCGCCATTAATCTTGCTATCTCACTCATACCCTTTCCCTCAGAATAAATTATGGTATTGATACTAGCAAAAAAGCAGAAAAAGGTATTTAATTTATCTAAAAACAATCATATTTATATAATAAAGATAGGAATAGGCATGAACACGATAGTTCTGTGTATGTTTATTTTGACTCAAAGGGCTATCATAGCCAGATGATTTATCGTTGCTGTTGTGTATAAAAAACCTATATACACAAGAAGCCAACTCTTTGTTTCAGCGCAAAACCAAAAGGCGTCTATTATGCTTAATTTTGATTATCGTAACCCTACACATGTTGTTTTCGGTAAAGACCGTATCGCAGAGTTAGATCAGCTTGTTCCAGCCAATGCAAGAGTATTAATCACTTATGGCGGTGGCAGCGTTCAGCGTTTTGGCACATTAGATAAAGTTAAAGCTGCATTAGGTGACCGCGTAGTATTTGAGTTCGGCGGCATTGAAGCGAACCCTAAGTACGACACACTCATTAAAGCGGTTGAAGTTGCTCGTAAAGAAAACATCGACTTCTTACTCGCTGTTGGTGGTGGCTCAGTGATGGACGGTACTAAGTTTATCGCTTTAGCGACTCAGTTTGATGGCGACACGGCAAGCTTATTACATCACGGCTTTACACCGGTACCCGTGGCTAACGACAAGGTTATTCCACTGGGAGTTATTGCAACGCTTCCTGCGACGGGTTCTGAAATGAACGCCTTTGCAGTAGTCAGCTATAAAGGTGGTAAATTCCCGGTAAATCATCCATGCGTTTACCCAACGTTTGCCATGCTTGATCCAGAATTGACTTTTAGCTTACCAAAAATCCAAGTGGCAAATGGTGTAGTCGATGCCTTTGTACACGTACTTGAGCAATATGCGACCTATCCTGTTGATGCCCGTGTACAAGACCGCATGGCTGAAGGTATTTTACGTACCCTAATCGAAGTTGGTCCTATTACGGTTGAAGAACCAACCAATTATGATGCTCGTGCTAACTTAATGTGGAGTGCAACATCGGCCTTAAACGGCATGATCGGCACTGGCGTTCCTTTAGATTGGTCGACGCACATGATTGGCCATGAGTTAACTGCATTATTCCATATTGACCATGCGCAAACCTTAGCCGTTGTGTTGCCATCATTATGGCGCGTATTAAAAGAGCAAAAGCACGCTAAATTAGTGCAATACGCTGCACGCGTTTGGGATATTACTGAAGGTGATGAAGGCAGCCGTGTAGATCAAGCGATTGATAAAACAGAGGCGTTCTTCAAGCAAGTAGGGTTACCGACACGCTTGCGCGATCATGGTGTCACTCAAGATCAGCTTGGCCTAGTGATAGATGCTTTAGAAGCACACGGTATGACGGCATTATCTGAAAGCGGCAAAGTAGATTTAGCTACCAGTCGCAAGATTTTAGACATGGCGTGGTAATAGTACTGATAACCCAAACGATAAACTCATTGATCGTTTGGGCTTGAGTTACCACTGATACAAAAAAGGGCTTAACAATGACTATCATTGTTAAGCCCTTTTTATTACCTCGAAACGGACGACGAATGCGCACAATAAGTTGCTAATCAATACCGTTACTTAACAGACCAGGGCTCAATAGCTCAGTGCCTACTTATTAGTTAACGCGCTAATGCGGAGTCACATTTGAGAATAAATTCATCACAACGACACCGACTAAAATGAACGCCATCCCCACCAGTGCACCTAAATCTAATTTTTGCCCATACATCACCCAAGCAATAAGTGTAATTAATACGATACCCAGTCCAGCCCAAGTAGCGTAAGCAACACCAACAGGAATACTTTTTAGTGCGAGAGATAAAAAATAAAAAGATAATACGTAGCCGACAACAACTACGATTGAAGGCGCTAATTTTGAAAATCCATCACTGGCTTTTAGCGCTGAAGTGGCTACCACTTCAGTTAAAATGGCTACACTTAAAAATATCCAACTTTTCATGTTTTACATTCTATAAAGACAAAACAGCCGGGAAGTATAAAGCCTAAATAATAAAAAAACAGTCTAGTCTTTTATCTCCTCTTCTGTGCCACAGTAGATTTAACAACCACATAATACGTGGCTAACATCGCCATTTATTAAGCGATAACATTACGGTTGTAAGCAGAAAACATTAAGCTGCTATCTTGATCATTGTGCCTGTGACCTATCGGCGATAAAAACGATGAGCGACAAGATGTGAAAAATATGGCTGGCGACACCTAGAATCCATAGCTGGAATCAATGAGCGAAAAATTATAATTCAGCTTCAAAGTTAACCCTAAACATACAGCCAGCATAAGCTAGCCATTGTGGCTCGTAGCAACTTTAACGACAAGCCAAAGCATAAATATCAATGTATTAAGCAAACAAAAACTATCAACAAAGCTACACGCCCATCTCAATGGCTTTTTTAGGCGTAAAACTACTGCCGATAGAAGCGATAATCACTAAACCGATTGCGGCCCACTGGAGCAAGGTCAATTGCTCACTTAAAATAATAAAACCCGCCAATGCGGCAATTGCAGGCTCTAAACTCATCAACACACTAAAAGCTTGTGTCGGCATATTTCTCAAGGCCACCATTTCTAAAGAATAAGGCAAAGCGCTGGATAACACCCCGACTAATAATCCAAGCGGTAACACTTCCCAGCTCAGTAATGCCATGCCTTGGCTAACTGCGCCAATAGGTACCAGAACGACTGCAGCAACAGTCATGCCTAAGGCAACGGTGATGCCACCTGATGCTTGCTTGCCTGTGCGAGTTCCAAACAAAATATAACCAGCCCAACATGCTCCGGCGCCTAATGCCATTAATGCACCAGTGAGATCAAGCCCTTGTGCGCTAGATAAATCAGGCATTAACAGCAAAATCCCCGCAATAGCACAGGCAACCCAAAACAGATCACTTTTGCGCTTAGAGCCAAATAAAGCGACCGCTAAAGGGCCAGTGAACTCCAGCGCAACAGCTATCCCCAGAGGAATGCGATCAATGGCTAAGTAAAACAGGATATTCATCCCACCTAAACATAGGCCATAAATAATAATGCTCTGCCAATCTCGGCCTTGTGGTAATGCTCGCCATGGGCGAAACACCAACCAAAGTACGGTAGCAGCAAAGCCTAAACGCAAAGCGGTGGTGCCTTCTGGCCCAACCAAAGGGAAAAGTTGCTTTGCTAAAGAAGCGCCGGATTGAATGGTCACCATAGCCAGTAAAACACTACCGACAGCGGTCAGAAGTACACGATTGATTTGCATTTAGAGGATATCCAAAAATAAAAAACGAAGTGCTGGGTCGGCATTCTACCTGAGACAGATAAAACCCTGCAGCAATAATTACCGTCTGTCACACAAGTTATATCATTCAGATACCGAAAAGATAACAACAGAGGTTAATGATATGTGAGGCCGTCGACCGGCTAAGCAAAAATCCACAGAGTTAATTATCTACTCGACATAAAGGCTGGCACAACGATGGTTAAATGTAGATAAGTTAACTGAGCATCATCCTTTTTTGTTGACTCTCTTTGTCGTCTGGAGATTGTCCAATGTTACCTAACGATAGTATTGATTATGCGGTTAACATTAACCCCAGCATACCAAGGCAAAACCCTAATACAGCTCCCATTGGCGGTGCCCAACGTTGTTCTAGTTTTACCTGAGGAGCTAAATCTTGAAATATTGAATAGAGAATACCGCCAGAGGCAAACAGCATGACTGCGGCAATCACTTTTGGCGACTCTGAAAGCCATAAATAGCCAGACATGGCTGCTATGGGACCCAGCAATGCCATAAAACAAAACATAAGAATAATTTTATGGGGCCGAAAAGCAGAAGAGCCATTTAACTCACGATAAGCACTAAATCCTTCTGGCACATTTTGGAGCGCGATTAACGCTGCAAGTAAAAATGCATTACTGCTGCCCGTTGCAAATGCGGCTCCCAGAGCAATGGACTCAGGGATAAAGTCAGCCAGCATTGCAGCAAGCTGGCTAGCAGGCGTCGCTATTTTTTGCAGGTAAATATCAAGGGCCATAAAGCTCAGCCCACCGACCATAAACCAGATACAAGCAGATAATGGCTTAAGATGCGCTATACCCTCTGGTACTAAAACCAAAGCAACGGCAGACAATAGTGCCCCACCGCCAAAAGCCATGACACTGTGCCTAAACTCCTGCTCAAGCCACTCACTGCTGACGTTCTCAAAACGGGCAATTAAGGCCCCTAATGGCATAGCCAAACCAGCAAGCAATGTGGTTGCTAAAACCGTTAGCAGCAAAGACATGATTAAATCCTTAAAAGAGTATTACGCTGCTGTAACCTGCATAACAGGACTAAGCTATGTGAGACGATATGGGGGCAGCCAACATCGTCATCATTTAAGACAGGTGCTGACTCATTATAAATCAAGCGCCTGATGAAATGGCTCCAATAAATCATATAAAAACAACCACGTCAGCCATGTTGAGAATAGACAACATCACTTGTTTCAATATGAAATTTACATTTCTTCTCTAACTTGGCCATAAGCTAACATGGCGAACAGCCCTGTACCGCCAATAATATTGCCCAGCAGCATGGGACCGATATGGTGTGATAGCGCAGTGAACATATTCATCTCCCCATTGACAACAAGGCTAAATATTTCATTGGAGCCAGCAATAACATGAGTAAAGCCTCCAGCGGCAATTAACCATGTAAACATAATAATAACCAGCACTTCAGACCCTTTTGCCGAGGGCAACATCCACACCAGTACGGCTATAAAAAAGCCCGCCGGAATACCGCGCATCAGTGTCTCTGCCGGCGTTAACTCGGCGACATGGCGTGATATCTGGAGAACCGCGCTAAGGATCTCTTCTGTTAAAACGCTACCGTGAACGAAAATAGCCGCGGTAAACAAAGTGCCAACGAAATTAGCGGCCAATACCACAGCCCACAAGCGAGCAGTGCAAACCAGACGACGCTGTGTTGTGCTGGCTAGCAGCGGCAGTACGACTGTGATGGTGTTTTCAGTAAACAGCTGCAGTCTTGCTAAAATGACGAGTACAAAACCAAAAGTGTATCCAAGGCTTTCAATAAGCGACAAATAAGGGTGATCGGAGCCTAGATTACTTCGGATGATACCTTCAGCCAACACCGATGATGAAATACCGATACCAGCCGCGATACCAGACCACCACAAAGAGAGTAGCGGCCGCTGCAGTTCCTCCTGACCTTCACGCAGAATAATAGAATAGACGGTGAGTGATGAAAGACTGCCATGCTCATCCACAGCTTCACGCTCTGAGCCTGTCAACGCTATCTCTACTTTTGTTGACTGCTTCTGCCGCTCTTCACGTTTAACAGCCTTGTTGTTTGGCTGTAGATCGTCGGTTGTTGACGACTTAGTATTATCGACCTGTTCAGGTACAGGTTGTGTCATATTGCTATCCTTCTCTGACTAAAATCCAGCTTGATGTTATAGCTAAGTGCATAAAGAATAGATGCTTTATGTCATCTATTCAACAAACACAGCGAGCAGTATAATGGTCTGGCTAGGGTATTACTGGTCGATAATGTACCTGCGAGCTTGTGTTTACAGAACCGCTATTGAATATAAGAGATGAATTAAGCCAGTCCAAACCGAACGGTTTGCATCACTGATATCAAACGAGTAATTGATTTAGTACACAAAGCGCATTGACGTATAAGCGCAACAAAACTGGCGTATGAAATACGCTTATTATCAAAATAAATTGCGCATATGAAGTTATCAATTGCCTTTTTGAGCTAACGATTCATAGGCGATTTTTACACTTTCATGTCCGTATACTCGCTCTAACTTTCGTACAATAAAATGCCCTCTGGCCATGTCTTGAAAATGATCAATAAACAAAGTATTGATGACAGCGCCACCAGCTGCGCCGATAGCGGGTACAGCTTGAGCTGCAGCTTTTTGCGTCACTTGAACGCCAAACTTTTCAGCGATTTTAGTAATTAACTTAACTAAAATAGGCGCGGCCTCATCGGTAAGCCCTTTTTTAAGCATAAATTCAGTGGCTTCAGACACAGATTTAGCTAGCGTAGCGCGTATGGCAAAGTATCCTGATTCACTACTATCATCCAAATCACTTGCGCCTCCTAATGCAAAGACCTCTAAACAAGCCATCTTGGTTTCCAGCGTAGTAATCAACTCGCCTTCACTTCGAGCAATATCAGCGATAGAGCGCAACATTATTGCTGTCGAAATAGGAAGCTCAACGGCAATTGCAGCTAAGCCAAAAAAACCACCCATACCACCACTCACCGCAACGCCTAATTTATGCCAAACATTAGACGACTGTTCTCCGGGAATATCTTTCATTGTAAATATCGCCGCATCAGACGCTTTAAGTAGCGATTTTTCTGTGACTTTGGCAATATTTTTATTCCAATTTTCAGGTAGTAACGCTAAACCTTTTTCAATAGGAGTACCTATAAAGCTGGTTATTTTTACCGCTAGACCAGGGTTTTCTAATAGCGATTTAGCAACCAAAAGCTCTTTTCTGTGTGATTCTGAAATATTCACGTAAATTCCTTAGTAGTGAGACAAGGCACCTGAGCAGTTCTATAATAAACCTAAATCACTGAAACTAATTTGACGTAAAATAGCGTCGGTTGCAAATCAACTTAAAGCTCTTATTCAACAATAAGCCTACAGTTTCCTATTACCAAATCCAACATCATCGCTTGCGACAATCATTATCTGTCAGGTTTTCCAGATAATTGCTGCCGCAAAATTTATTCATTAGTGCAATAAAATCGAGCGATATAAAATATGCAGATAGGCTTAATCTCAAGCTGAACTGGGATTGTTGATTTGGAGTTTCGGGTGGTTAATCACTATGTAACTTAGGATGACTCTTCGACTGGGGGCAAATAATCACGACCGTCTTTAGCTAAATTACTCACACCAACTGTGAGGTCATTTAGTGCACTACCATAGTTATCACGACAGTGAATACAAGGACTCATTGTATTCACAAAGCGGCCTTTTTTAGTATATTTTCTCAAATAGGCATGAGAAATAGTTACATTACTTCGATGTAGCACAATCGCATCACCCAATTTTTGCCTCAAATCACTTACAGCTGCATCTTCAGCGCACATGCTGTCATTAGCACGGCCCCAACCGATAACTTCCTTGTCGGGATCGCGATGTAAATATTTAGCCGCAACCCAAGGCCCACCATGGTAACCGGTCAGCCTACCATCAGGATAGTTAGAGGGTCTATTGGCCAACTCATAGGCCATAAGTTCAAGTTTATCGATTGGCGCCCTATCGCAAAGCATGTCATGAAAAGCCGGACGAGTAGTGGTGACAAAATAATTATGATTGTGGCTTATTTTTAAATCTTGGCAATGATGTGAATCTTCAACTTTATTGATCTTGTCTATCTCAGCGACAGCATCACTACAAGCAACTATTTTATCACCGATGCTCAGCTCTTCAGCCTTTACCCATACCTCAGTTAGAAGGTAAAAATGATGATCTTCTACAACCAGCATCGAGGTTTTTAGGTCACCAATAGAATAGTTAATCTCTAGCATGACGGCAGTAATATTTCCAAATAGTGGTTAAATCGGCATAAATGAGTATTCTTAACGACTTAGAGAATACTCACTGAACCATTTGTCATTGGTTATTATGGTTTAAGGTACTTTTGACAGATAGATGATGCATCCAAACTTGAATTAAACAAAAAGTCTTTACCCATAATCGAAGTCATTTGTGATTCGACTACCAGCGGGTTACTAATTTTAAATAATTTGCGTTTGTTAAGCTGACTTCGCATTAAGTACTCGCAATGCCATTGATAGAAAAGTTTATCAAACTTGCCATTTTCAATCATTCTCAGTAAACCAACCTTGATTCTATTCGCTAACCTAGGCTTTGTAGGTGATACATAATAATAAGTCGCCAGAGGGATATTAAGCACAATATGTTCATCTACGATTAATTCAGGATAACGCTTTTGAAATAACTCAACCTCTTGATAAGCCTCATTCACTCCACGCCCAAATGTGATAAAACGTCCTTTTGAAAGCATATTGAATAAACTATCGTACTGCGCGCTCTCCACCACATCGAATCCTGCTTGTTTCATAGCAACCCTGGTAGACCACTGACTACCTGAACCGGTTCGCAGCCTCATCAATTGCTCTAGTGAATCAATATTGGCCAACAAGTTTTTATTTTCATTTTTAATAATAAAAACTCTAAACCCTTGAATGCCTTTGCGGATGGTGATGAGTCGAAATCGGATATTTAAATCATTACAGGATGGCCAAACGATTAATGTTATGGCCGAAGCATCAAATGAAGAGTGGAATACAAAGCTCATTCCTATCCCTATCCCCATCC
>NZ_JACJER010000097.1:0-17272 GCF_014164185.1 Shewanella sp. SG44-6
GAATGGAAAGCGATTAATCCTACCAAAAAAAAGAAAGCGAAAACCATTTCCAAGACAAGTGCTATATAAAGCACCACGTTACCCCTATAAGAAAAGAGCCGCTCACTGTTAAGCGAGCGGCATTATATCGAAAGATAAGGCCTTTTTGTTTAGGCGATAGATAGGACTTTAAACCCACGGGTCCTCTTTATAAAAGAAAGCTATCCGTTCTCAAGATTCAACGAGAGAGCCTCATCAGAAATGATAAGGCTTTTTGTTTGGCGAAAGATAAGACTTTGAACCTGGTAAGCTTCTAGAATAGTAGACTCTTCATAAAGGTAGTCCGTTGGATATTAGCAACACCTAAAAAGCCTTAATAACTATGTCACTAAAAATTGCCCAGAAATGTGCCTTAAGGCGTAAATTATGTATCCCATTGCGTGATTGCACTCATCAAGAGTGCATTAAGCTTGCAACCTTCTTACCTTACAAATTATTATCTATGCCCTGCATACAACTATCCAACGCAAGCAGTCTTAAATGATAAGATACACAGTAATATTTCAACCAAGCTGAAACTCACCGAGTGAAGACGTGGCAATTTTGGCCTAACTATCGCCTGATGAATGCGGTAATACGATTTATTGATTTGATTAACGTTAGGTGTATTTTTATTCTGTCGTCCTATGTTAGGACGCACACCCTTATAGATTTTCAGCATTACTGGAGACAAAACTCATGACAAACGTGACAGTGGATGCCACGCAGTTAACGACTAAGCCATCACAAGATGGTTTTTACATGCCCGCAGAATGGGCTGCGCAACAAGCGGTGTGGATGATTTGGCCGTATCGTCCTGATAACTGGCGCTCTGCAGGAGCTTATGCTCAGGCGACGTTTGCCAAAGTGGCCGATGCCATTGGTGCAGTTACACCCGTTTATATGGGTGTACCTAAAGAATTTTTAGTTCAAGCTAAGACAGTGATGCCTTCCCATGTCACTTTGGTCGAAATAGAGAGCAACGATTGTTGGGCTCGCGATACAGGGCCTACTGTAGTAATGAATGCCAAGGGTGAACGCCGTGGTGTTGATTGGAGCTTTAATGCCTGGGGAGGTCACAATGGTGGCTTGTATTCTCCATGGGATAAGGACGAACAAGTCGCACAAAAGATGCTAACACAGCATGATTTTGAACGTTATGTCGCGCCGCTGATCCTCGAAGGTGGTTCAATTCATGTCGATGGTGAAGGCACCTGCATAACGACAGCCGAATGTTTGCTCAACAGCAACCGCAACCCAGATCTGAGTCGTGAACAGATAGAAGCATTACTGGGCGATTATTTAAATGTGCAGCAGTTTATCTGGTTGCCAGAAGGCGTGTACATGGATGAGACCGACGGACATATTGACAATATGTGCTGTTTTGTTCGCCCTGGTGAAGTGGTTTTACACTGGACTGATGATCAAACCGATCCCCAGTATCCTCGTTCAAAAGCCGCGTTGGATATTTTGCAAAGTACTGTGGATGCAAAGGGGCGTAAGTTAAAAATCCATCTATTGCCACAACCGGGTCCTTTGTATTGTACCGAAGAGGAATCTCAAGGCGTAATGGAAGGAACTGGTGTGCCTCGCACTGCGGGTGAGCGTTTAGCGGGTTCATATGCGAACTTTTTAATTACCAATCAGCGTATCGTTTTCCCGCTACTCGATCCTGCAACCGACGATATCGCAGCCCAAAAATTGCAGGAGATTTTCCCTGAGTATGAGATTGTCGGTGTGCCTGCTCGCGAGATCTTATTAGGTGGTGGCAATATCCATTGTATTACCCAACAGATCCCCTCTGGAAAATAAGTGAACCCAAGGAGAACACAATGACCATGTATGTCACTGTTGTTGCAACACAATTGGCTTTCATTAGGAGCGTGTCGCATGTTTGAAGTAACTGAAGTTTCTATTGCCGAGCTACGTGCCGCCCTCGAATCCGGTCGTACCACTGCGGTTGAACTGGTGCAGTCTTATCTTGCACGAATTGATGCTTACGACGGCCCAGCGACACAGACTAAGCTGAATGCATTAGTCGTCCGCAACCCTGATGCGATCAAGGAAGCAGAGGCTTCTGATGCACGCCGAGCTAATGGTGAAACACTTAGCCCACTTGACGGTATTCCCTATACCGCCAAGGACAGCTACTTGGTTAAGGGGCTGACGGCAGCTTCTGGAAGCCCAGCGTTTAAGGACTTGGTTGCCCAATACGATGCCTTTGCCGTTGAGCGCTTGCGCGCCGCGGGTGCTATCTGTTTAGGTAAAACCAACATGCCACCTATGGCCAATGGTGGTATGCAACGCGGTCACTACGGTCGCGCCGAAAGTCCATACAACGCTAACTACCTCACCGCACCTTTTGCCTCTGGTTCTTCTAACGGCGCGGGTACTGGTACGGCAGCAAGCTATTCTGCTTTTGGCCTAGCCGAAGAGACCTGGTCGAGCGGGCGTGGGCCGGCATCAAACAATGGTCTGTGCGCCTATACCCCATCTCGGGGCGTGATTTCTGTGCGCGGCAACTGGCCGTTGACACCGACCATGGATGTAGTGGTGCCTTACACTCGCACTATGGCAGACATGCTCGAAGTGCTGGATGTTATCGTTGCTGACGACCCGATCACCCGTGGCGATCTATGGCGTCTGCAACCTTGGGTCGAAATTCCCAAAGCATCAACAATCCGTCCAGCATCTTATGTGGCGCTTGCCGCTCAGGCCGACACGCTCAAAGGTAAGCGTTTCGGGGTGCCGCGCATGTATATCAATAAGGATGAATTAGCTGGCACCAGCGAAACCCCTGGTATCGGCGGCCCGACCGGTCAGCGTATCAATACGCGTGCATCAGTGATCGACCTTTGGCAGGCTGCACGCACAGCGTTGGAAGTTGCCGGAGCCGAAGTGATTGAAGTTGACTTTCCGCTGGTGTCTAACTGCGAAGGTGACCGCCCAGGCGCGCCGACTGTGTTTAATCGCGGCATCGTTACGCCTGAATTTCTCGATGATGAGCTGTGGGCACTATCGGGCTGGGCATTTGATGAATTCTTGCGTGCCAATAATGATCCTAAACTCAACAAACTGGCTGACGTCAACGGCCATTTGATTTTCCCGCACGACCTTGGCACCTTGCCCAATCGTGAGGGCGATCTTGCCGCTGGTATGGATGAGTATGTCAACATGGCCAAACGAGGTCTCAAGTCGTATAACCAAATCGACAGCATACCGGATGGTCTGCGTGGTTTAGAGAAGACGCGCAAGCTGGATCTCGAAGATTGGATGGACGAGTTAAAACTTGATGCCGTGCTGTTCCCAACTATGGCAGACGTGGGGCCGGCGGATGCGCATGTTAATCCAGCTTCCGCAGATATTGCCTGGAGTAATGGTATTTGGGTCGCTAACGGCAACCTAGCGATTCGTCACTTAGGTGTACCAACGGTGACCGTGCCTATGGGGGTTATGGCCGATATTGGCATGCCAGTCGGTTTGACGTTCGCGGGCCGTGCTTATGACGACAATAATCTGCTGAGGTTTGCTGGTGCATTTGAGGCAACTGGTGGCAAGCGCATCATACCTGCGCGCACGCCAGAGCTTAGTCAATAAGCACTAAGCCAAAGCACTTAGTAATACAGAACGGGATTGGCGTCTACACGTCAATCCCGTTTTTTAACGCCAACGTAAATACATCGTTAACATACACATGATGCAAAGATGTCGTTGAGCATAGTCAAAGAGCAAACGTCCTCAAAACACCACTTAAGACGGCCTTTTACTGCCAATCATAGCGTCGATTATTAATTGCGAAATCAATACTTTGATCTAGGTTTGAGCAAATGAGTGGCATGTAAAATGGTCACCTATTTGTTACGCGGTAATCCTCATAGTTTCCACAGAGACTTGACGGCGACATATTGGCCGCCAACGCTCAATGGTGCGCCAAGCCCAAGGTCAATCTTAACTAAGCCTTTCGCTGATCGTTCAGCTAAAAGCGCTTGCCCCATCACTTTTTTGAGCGCGAAAGGGTGTCGTTTGGGTTATCGATTTGCCAAAATGTTGTGATCTAAACCGATTCAGTCGAATCACTTTCAATAAAATGGTCGATCAGTGTTAAGGGCAAACTCACACCTGAAGTTACTGATCACAATCAAATCTAATTGTCAGCACTGTACCTAGAACAGAAATTCTTTTCTGCACTAGGCCTGCTATAGACTAAGGCTCAAGATATTACGAAATCGTGCCATTCATTTGCATGCTTGTTGACAGGTAATGGTGCTGAGATGTCTGTAGATAAGTGTATGTACGCAGTCGCACAGACAGTGTGATCGACTGATGGCATCATTTGAAGTTCTGACCTTATCCCATAGTGTCATTAAATCGCCTCAGATGCAGGAGTGACATGCCAAATGAATAAAACCTTAGTCATAGATTATTACACTGACATTCTTTGTGTTTGGGCTTGGATTGCTCAAAAACGTGTCGATGAACTTAATAAAAAATTGGCAAACAGCATCGAACTTCAATGTTACTACGTTGATGTTTTTGGTGATGTACCGACAAAAATAAACACCCAATGGCAATCAAAAGGCGGTTTTATTGGCTTTGCCGAGCACATACAACAGTCTGTATCTGCCTTTGAATACGCTCATGTAAACCCAAAAGTATGGACGCAAGTTAGACCCACGACTTCAGCCAATGCGCATTTGATGCTTAAAGCGATAGAGAATACTTATGATAAAAAGAAAAGTATCGATATGGCGCTAACGTTTCGAAGTGCATTTTTTATCGATGGCTTGGATATTGGCAATCTTGACGTGCTCTATGATTTAGCTAACGCCAATGGACTTGACCTAAACGCCATCGATACCAGTATTCGTGATGGTTCTGCTATGGCGTCTTTAATGGGTGACTATCAAAAATCAAAGCAACAAAACATTAACGGTAGCCCGTCTTTTGTGCTTGATGGTGGGCGACAAATATTGTACGGCGACGTAGGTTTTCGCGTCATTCTTGCCAATGTTGAAGAGCTTTTAAAGCATCCAACAGATGAGGCAAGCTGGTGCTGAAATGAGCGCGATTCGCTCATTGATGCTATCGATAGTGACATCGACCAAATGCCTGCTTAGCGATTAAGGGATTTTGGACCATTCGATACATAAAGAGAAACATGAACTCTAAAATCTCCCCTACAAGCACGTTAGACAAGAGCGATGATAATATTAAGAGGTATAAATGGTAGCCGAATCTATGTCTACGTCCACAGAATCAGCCACACAAGCGAAAACGGTTGCTGTTTTTGGTGGCGGTATTGCCGGACTAACGGCAGCGCATGAATTTGTAAAACTTGGCTATAAAGTCAAAGTGTTCGAAGCCAATCCTGATGCCGGTGGTTTTTTTAGAAGTGCCAGAAGAAAAGAAGATCAAGATATGCCTTCTGAATACTCCTGGCATGGAATGGGCCCTTGGTATAACAATTTTTTCGAACTCATCAAGGAAATCCCCTTTGATGAACACTCCAGTCTTTATGACAACATCCTTTCAAGGCCGGTAGTATTCGGCTTGGCGCCCAATTCAGGCACGGCGCATTTTGGTGATTCTAATTCCAAAAATGTCGATTTGGAAAACCTGTTTAGTATGACGACCAAAGAAAAATGGCTTTGGTGTTGGCTGATGGGAAAAGCATGGTGTTCAAATAATAGGAGCAGCCAAAAGTACAGCAACATCAATGCTAAAGAAGCTTGGCGCCCCTATTTAGCCCCTTCGACGCTGAGCACCTGGAGTTCCACTTTTGGCCCTTGGGTGGGTTCCGACTGGTGTCATGTTTCTTTCCACCATGTGGCGCATTTTTTCGTAAACAATTAGTCACCAAGTATTCGTATCATCATTCAGGAGACAGTGAAGGCGGCCCGTGGGATCACACGGCGCGCGACGGTTGGCTGCTTCTGAACGGGCCCAGCAGCGAGGTTTGGTTTGATAAGTGGGTCGATGACCTGAAGCAAAAGCAGGTCGAGTTTCATTGGCAGACCCCACTTCATCGTTTGAGTTTTGAGAATAACAGCATCACAGCGGCAGAGCTCGCCAATGGCGAAACCGTTCAGGCCGATATCTATGTCCTGGCACTGAATCCTTTTTCTGCGGCAGATATCTTGGCAAGAACCCCTTAGCTTGAAAATAAACCGCAACTTAATCTTTTTAAATCCTTGGTACAACAGGGGCCTCACGCCCAAGTGTCTTTTAGAATTGGCTTCAAAGAAAAAATGTCTTGGCTGCGACAAAGATGCGCGCTGGTTATTTCAGACTCCGCCTTTAACCTGACGCTTTTTTCTCAGGAACAAGCTTGGGGAGAGTCGAGTTCTCTGGGGGACGATATTCAATCATTGTGGACTGTCACCGCTTGCGTTTCAAAAGTCCCAGGCCCGGTTCATGGTCTTTGTTTGGAACAATGCACTGAGGAACAATTTCTTGATGAAGTGTTATTTCAATTAAAACAGAGTCATACCCTAGATGAACTGGTGAAAAAGGCTAACGGCGGCAAAAGCTGGCAAGATTTTTCCATTGTAAAAATCACAGTTTGGCATGAATGGACGTTTTCTCCTGAAGGAATAACATCGGCGCAACCCAAATGGGTGAATTCGACCAATACCCAGCAATATATGCCACAGCAAAAGACGACAATATCCAACCTTGTTCTTGCAGGCGCTCACACCCAAACGACCGCAGATGTGTGGAGCATTGAGGCCGCGGTCGAGAGTGGCAAGCTGGCGGTAAAGGTTTTTGAGCCGCAACTTAAGGTCATTCCACAGTCGAACTTTCTGGTGTTGAACGTCCCTGGGAAAATAGACGATGTGCTTTATTACTGCAAACTTCCAAACGTGTTGGATGTTGGTTTAATCGTCATGGTTATGTTATCAATAAGTCTAATCGCCTTTGGGCTTGCCGGATAAAGAGTAGCTTATATAAAACACAAATAGCGGAGGACTTATGCATGACCATGAGGATAAAAAGTCGCATTATCAAAAAGATAGCCTGACATTAGTCGGTGCCGTTGCGCTTGGCACTGGCGTTATGATTGGCGCTGGTATATTTGCCTTGACGGGCCAGATGGCCCAGATGACCGGAAGCCTTTTCCCGCTGGCATTTCTTTCGGCTGCGGTGGTTGTCATATTTAGTGCATATTCTTACGTCAAAATGTCCAATGCCTATCCTTCCGCCGGTGGCATAGCCATGTACCTGAAAAAAGCTTACGGCAGCACGGTGACAACCGCTTTTCATTCCCTGCTGATGTATTTTTCAATGGTGATAGCTCAGAGTTTTCTGGCGCGTACCTTTGGTACTTATACATTGCAGCTGTTTGGTATCGATGATACTAGCTTGTTGGTGCCGACATTGGGTGCCGGATTGTTGCTGGTGGCGTTTCTGATCAATTTGTCCGCCAACAAGATGATCGAAGGTGTCGCGTCGGTGCTCGGCTTTATTAAGATTGGCGGTATCGTTTTGTTCGGTATCGTTGGCGTAATGGTGGCAGGTTCGGTAGAAGTCGATTTCTCAACAGTCAGTCCAGACGCTTCAACTTCTGGTGCAACAATCGCTGGTTTTATTGGTGCAACCGCGCTGGGTATTTTGGCCTTTAAGGGCTTTACCACCATTACCAATAGTGGCTCAGAGCTTATCGATCCTCACCGAAATGTAGGCCGAGCCATTATGATCGCTATTGCTTTGTGTGTGGTGATTTATACGCTGGTGGGCTATTCCGTCGCCAGTAACCTGTCACTTCAGCAAATCATCGAAACAAGAAATTACTCGTTGGCCGCCGCTGCAAGGCCTGCACTGGGCGAGTATGCCGTCTGGTTTACGGTTGTTCTGGCCATGTTGGCAACAGCAGGCGGTGTTATCGCCAGCATATTTGCGGTTTCACGGATGTTGGCAATGCTGACCGATATGAAACTCGTTCCCCATAGCCATTTTGGCATGCCCGGTAGCATCCAAAAGCACACCCTGGTTTATACCGTCATTTTAGGTTTGCTGTTGACCATATTTTTTGACCTGACGCGGATTGCGGCTATGGGCATCATCTTTTATCTGATTATGGATATCGCGGTACATTGGGGGATCTTGCGACATTTGCGCCATGACATAGGTGCAAAACTCAGTATTTTGATCACCGCCATTATCCTTGATCTGATTGTTCTGGGTGGTTTTGTCTGGGTCAAGATAAACAGTGATCCATTGGTGGTCGGTGTCGCTGGTGTGGTCATGCTGGCTATTCTGCTTGTCGAAGTGCTGTTTTTAAGGCATCACCCTATCGAATCAAAAGACCACAAACACGGATAAAGTAAATAGTAGCTGCAGCAGATGGACATTTCGCTGTGCTTCTCTGCTGCAGTTTAGCTTGGTCATTATATCGAATATTTTTTATGTAAACATTGGAGCTAATTATGTCAAAAAACGTATCAGATCATTTAGTCGAAATGCTGGTAGAATCCGGTGTTAAGCGAGTTTATGCCGTGACTGGCGATAGCCTTAATCCGGTCAACGATGCTGTGCGAAGGGATGGTAGACTGCAATGGATCCATGTTAGGCACGAGGAAGCTGGCGCCTATGCGGCATCTATGGAAGCTGAGCTAAATGGTATCGGTTGTTGCATGGGCAGCAGTGGTCCTGGGCATGTTCATTTAGTCAATGGACTCTATGATGCCAATAGAGCTGAAAATCCGGTTATTGCGATTGCTTCAACTATTCATACTGAAAAAATGGGCCTGGACAACTTTCAAGAGACAAGACCCGAAGCGTTATTTCAAGATTGTTCAAAATATGTATTTCTCGCCAATACCCCTAAACAAGCTGTCAATGGTTTGCAAACCGCGATTCAGCATGCCATCAGCAAGAAAGGGGTCGCTGTGCTCGGGCTTCCCGGTGATGTGGCTTCAGCAAGTCTGTAATCTGTGCATACGGCGAATAAAAACTTCTATACCCAACCCAGAATAACCCCAAGCAATGAACAGCTTCAAGAACTGGCAAACGTCATTAACGAACATGAAAAAGTAATGCTGTTTTGCGGCCATGGTTGTCGCGATGCCGTTGAAGAAGTCATGCAATTGGCCAAAAGGCTTAATGCCCCATTGGGATATAGCTTTCGAGGCAAAATATTTTTTGAACGTAAAGAAAATCCTTATGCCGTTGGATTAAATGGGCTGTTAGGCAATAAATCTGGTTTTGAAGCCATGCATCAAGCCGATGTCCTGTTGATGCTGGGCACGGATTTTCCATATAGTGAGTTCCTTCCCGAAAAATGCAAAATTATTCAAATCGATACTAAACCCGAAAAATTAGGCCGTAGGGCTAAAGTGGACTTTGGTTATTGTGGTGATATTAAATCAACTCTTGAAGATCTCATGCCGTTAATTGATGCCAAAACGTCCACGGATTTCCTCGATAAAACCCGTTCACTGCATCAAAAAATTGAAGCTATCTATGAGAGCTATGTGGAAGAAAAGGGATCGGAAAAAAACATTCATCCAGAATATGTCGCTCATTTGGTGGATAAACTTGCCGATGACGATGCGATATTTACCGTTGATACGGGGATGAGCGCCGTGTGGGCCGCGCGTTATTTGAAAGCGGGAGCCAATCGCTACCTGACCGGTTCCTTTAATCATGGCTCGATGGCGAATGCTATGCCTATGGCGATGGGGGCAGGTTTATCACAACCAGACCGGCAAGTGATTGCGTTTTGTGGTGATGGCGGTATTTCAATGCTGCTCGGCGACTTAATGACCATTAGCCAATATCAAATTCCTGTCAAAATCATCATCTTTAACAATCGTTCGTTAGCCATGGTGAAACTTGAAATGCGAGTGGAAGGTTATATGGAGTGGCAGACGGATATGGTTAATCCTGATTTTATAAAATTGGCAGAGGCGATGAACATTGCTGCATGGGAGGCGACGGAGTCCAAAGATGTGGAACTCGCACTGGTAAACGGATTCAAGCATAAGGGACCTGCGATAATCAATATTTTTACCGATCCCAATGCTTTGGCAATGCCACCTACCTTAAACTTTGAGCAAGTAAAAGGCTTTGCGGCATCGATGACAAAATTAATGGTCAATGGAAAATTTGCCGAAATAGTCGATACCACTAAGAACGATTTAAAATACTTACGGGAATTATGATAAAACATTATGAAGCAAGCTATTAGGTTCACCACAATCGTCCTGGTTATTTTTGTCGTCATTATCGGCATTATACTCTGGCCTTTAGCGGGTCTTATTGTTCTTGTAGCCTTGCTCGTGCTGCTTGGATTGTATGATTTATTTCAAACAAAACACTCGATACTGAGAAACTTTCCTGTCATTGGTCATATTCGTTACCTATTAGAAATGATAGGTCCAGAGCTGCATCAATATTTCGTGGAGTCGGATACTGATGGTAAACCGATTAATAAGAATCATCGCAGGTACATCTATGAGCGAGCCAAAGAGCAAAATCAAACATCCCCCTTTGGCACTGAGCTCAATGTATATGATGATAATTATAAATGGATGCAGCACAGCATCTATCCCGCTAAGAAAATGGACACACCGCCACGGGTTGTGATTGGTGGCAAAGATTGCCAACAACCTTACAGTGCTAGCCTATTTAATATCTCAGCCATGAGTTTTGGTGCTTTGAGCAAAAATGCCATTCAAGCCTTAAATTTGGGCGCTAAAGCCGGTGATTTTTTTCACGATACCGGCGAGGGCGGTATATCCGAATATCATTTACAAGGTGGCGATTTAGTGTGGGAAATTGGTACAGGGTATTTTGGTTGTCGCACAGAAAATGGCTGTTTTGATGCGGAAAAATTTAAACAAAAGGCCAATTGGGCGCAGGTGAAGATGATTGAAATTAAACTCTCACAAGGTGCCAAACCCGGCCATGGAGGAGTACTTCCCGCAGTCAAAAATAATCAGGAAATTGCTGACATAAGAGGCGTTCAACCCCATACCGATGTGCTTTCTCCTCCCGGCCATTCCGCTTTTAGCAATGCAGAAGGGTTATTGCAGTTTGTTGAGCAATTAAGAGTGTTATCCAACGGAAAACCTGTCGGCTTCAAACTTGCTATAGGCAGTAAACAAGAGTTTATTGAAATATGTGAAAAAATGCTCGAAACAGGCATCAAACCCGATTTCATCACTGTGGATGGTGCAGAAGGGGGAACGGGCGCGGCACCTATCGATTTCTCAAACTATGTTGGTATGCCTTGGGAAGATGCACTGCTTTTTGTCGTGGATACGCTCAATACCTACAAGCTCAAACAAGACATAAAAGTGATTACGGCGACTAAGATATTTACCGCTTTTGATTTGTTTAAAGCCCTTTGTATCGGGGCTGATGTGTGTAACTCCGCTCGGGGCATGATGCTGGCTTTGGGTTGTGTTCAGTCCTTGAAATGCAACACCAATGAGTGTCCTACAGGCGTCACCACAAATAACCCCAAATTAGTGCGAGGCTTGGTGGTTGCAGAAAAATGGCAAAGGGTCAGGAATTATCACCAGCATATGTTGGACGATTTTTTGCAACTAATGGCCGCTTCGGGTTGTCATTCACTTGAAGAAATGAATCAAAATTTAATTTACAGGAAGGTGGATAAGCACTGGCTTTCCTATGCTGAAGTGGTAAAAGCCCGCTGATTTTTATGGATCATGCCGCTCCAATCGCCGTATCGTTATAACAGAAGCCGGGTCCACGCCTGCCAATATACTATTGGCAGGGATATTACGTATAACAATTGTCAGTGACGGAGACGGTTAGTCACTCGCGAGGCTCTGCAAAGCATTGGTGACCTCACTCATCCGCGCCGCCGTGACTTTACCGTGAACCTGCGAGATCAGATTACCGTTCTTATCCAAAACAACAATGACCGCCTCTTCGCTATCGGACGGCACACCCAAGGCGCTTTCCATGATCTGTGAGTTGAGAATCCAGGTTTGATCGTGATAGCGCTGCGGCACTTGTTCTTTGGCGCGGCCAATGACATCTTCTTCCGACATAAAGAAGGGTAAATTGACAGCCAGTACGTCGCGAACCCGATATTTACTATGATCTATCTCTGAGCGCAATGTGTTAACCCACTCCCGAGTGGATATTGCAGCATTGCGAGACGGCGTAAGTATCAGCAGTGTCGGTTGACCTATCAGTTTGTTACTGTCAACTTTTTCGCCGCTAAGCGCCGTCGCTGTAAATGACGGCCATGGTCCATCGCCTGCGATAGCAGACGGCCCACATAGGGTTAGTATCGCAAGTAGGGTCAGCTCAGTAACGCGTCGGGATGTTGAGCCCCAAAGTGTTGTCGGTATCATTGGTCTGGATATCATAGTATTCCTCTGCTCAGTGGTAGGGGGGCGAACAAGCAGGCTAAGCCAGATCCAAACACAGAAGGCGCAGCATTCAGTGAAACTCCTTCATAAATCATCTTGGCTCTCATGCCTGACGAGTAAGCATCACATATACAATATGCTATTGATGACATTTCATCTGTTCGCTAGCGAACTTTCTGCCAACCAGTGACCCTATTAGATTTGCAGACGCCATTTGTGGGTATGTGTTCTAACGAACAGACCAGCCAAATGCCAGCGCGCAAGCTGTAATTATCAGGACTTGCCGCAATGATCTTTTCCTCGGGCTCGGCAGGTTTCATCCTCATCATACATAACAGGATATCTAGCTTATGCTTTTCGAAACGTTTTCTAACCGCTCGCTACAGCTAGCCAATCGCATGGTAATGGCGCCGTTGACACGCAGTCGGGCTACGCCTGAGCATATGCCGAACGCGCTGATGGCAACCTACTACGGCCAACGTGCAACGGCGGGACTGATTATTACCGAGGGCACTTCGCCCAGCCCGAACGGACTGGGTTACCCACGCATTCCCGGCCTTTTCGATAGCGCTCAGATGAATGCATGGCAGGCAAGTACTTCAGCGGTACACGCCCAAGGCGGTAAAATCTTCTTACAGTTGATGCACTGCGGTCGAGTTGCGCATGTTGACAACTTGCCGGCAGGTGCCGAAATACTCGGACCTGATTCCGCGGCATGTCCCGGCGAGATGTATACCGATACCCTAGGCATGCAACCCCACAGTACGCCGCGCAAAATGACCGAGGAAGACATTGCTCATGTGGTAAAAGAGTATGTGACGTCGGCAAAACTCGCGCTGGAAGCCGGTTTTGACGGTGTCGAAATACACGGCGCCAACGGCTACCTGATTGAGCAGTTTTTGAATCCGCTAATCAACCTACGCAATGACGGTTATGGTCAGAGCATTGAAGGCCGCAACCGACTCGCGCTGGAAATTGTGGCTGCGACAGTAGCTGCCATCGGTAGCGACCGGGTCGGCATCCGGCTCTCGCCTTATGGTGTGTTCAATGGCACCGGCGCATTCCCTGACATAGAGACGCAGTACCTGGCATTGACCAAGGCGCTTTCCTCGCAGGGACTTCTCTATATCCACTTGGTTGATCATTCATCTATGGGGGCGCCAACTGTACCTGCCGACTTTAAGCTCAAGCTGCGCGCTGGTTTCGATGGCTTGTTTATCCTCTCAGGAGGGTTCGATCATCAAAGTGCTGAACAGGCGTTACGCGATAAACATGGCGATCTGGTCGCCTTTGGCCGCTCGTTTTTGGCTAACCCTGATCTCGTCGCTCGGATGCGCCAAGGTGCCGAGCTCAACACTCCAGACGAAGCGACTTTTTACGTACCTGGCGCCAAGGGCTACACCGACTATCCCACTCTGGCGACGTCACAAGAACGTTAACGCCAAAAGTCATCGCCGAGGCCGCACAAATTCAACACAAGCTTGCGGCGCCCATAAGACCAAATTAAAACAGGATTTCACTATGACCTACAAAAGCATTAATCCTAATAACGGAACAATCTTGAAGACCTTTGATGAAATCAGTGATGAACAGCTTGAGATCAAGCTTGCCGCTGCGCACGCCTGTTACCAAACATGGAAAAACACCAGCTATAAGCAACGCGCCGCTATTATGACCAAGGCTGCGGAACTTCTGCATGCGCATACTGATGACTATGCCAAGCTGGCAACACTGGAGATGGGGAAGCGAATTGATGAAGCCCGTGGCGAAGTGAATTTCAGTGGCAAAATCCTCAGCTATTACGCAGAGCACGCGGAAGCGTTTTTAGCTCCAGAGAAACTTGACCCGGAACATGGTGAAGCCCATATGGAAAGCAGCCCAATAGGCGTGATCTTCTGCGTCGAGCCGTGGAACTTTCCTTTTTATCAACTTGCTCGTGTCGCTGGCCCGCAACTGATGGCGGGCAATGTTTTGGTGGTGAAACATGCCAGTAATGTGCCCCAGTGTGCAATTGCCTTTGAGCAGTTGCTGATTGATGCGGGCGCCCCAGAAGGCCTGTACACCAACCTGCTGGTTTCGCACCAACAGTCTAACCAGGTTATCGACGACCCGCGCGTCAAGGGCGTGGCACTGACGGGTGGTTTTGCCGCTGGCAGAAGCGTTGCCGCCCGAGCAGGGCAGAACCTCAAACCCTCGTCAATGGAGCTCGGTGGCAGTGATGCCTTTATCGTGCTTGATGACGCAGATCTCGACAACACTATTCCTTGGGCAGTTTGGGGACGTATGTACAACCAGGGACAAACCTGCTGTGCTGCGAAACGCTTTATTGTGCTCGATTCGATTGCTGATAAATTCATCGACAAGTTTCAAACCGCGCTTGAACTTCAGCAACCTGGCGATCCGATGGACGAAAAAACCACCAAGGGGCCGATGTCGCAAGAAGCCGCTCTGGTTAATATTTTGAAGCAGGTCGATGATGCTGTAGCCCATGGGGCTAAGCTGTTAATGGGTGGCAAGCGTATCGACTGCCCGGGATCGTTCATGCAGACCACGATACTGACCAATATTGCACCAGGCAATCCTGCTTATCGCACTGAGTTCTTCGGCCCAGTCGCGTTAATTTTTCGGGTCAAGGACGAGGCTGCGGCCATCGCGCTTGCCAACGACTCAGACTTCGGACTTGGTGGGTCGGTGTTTACCGAAGATGCAGCTCGTGGCAAACGCGTCGCCAGTCAGATTGATACCGGCATGATGTTCATCAACAATATTGATTGGACCGATGCCGCGCTGCCGTTCGGCGGCGTCAAAGATTCCGGTTATGGCCGCGAGCTCGGCGAAATGGGCATTCAGCAGTTCGTTAATAAGAAGTTGGTTCGCACCATTTCGATGGCAGCACCGGTGTAACGGTTGCACATCTAAGGGTTAGCAAAATGAAAATATTAATATTTCACAAGCAATACCCTATAAGGCAACGGCATAACATGGCGAACGCGCATAGTCACCTAAGATAGCGACATCACTATTGAGGACTCAAGTAAATCAATGGGGTAGGTGGCTATGGTTTCACAATGCTATGATTTCATAATGCTATGGTTTCAAAATATCATGGCTTCACAACACTGGGTTTGAATGAAATGAAATCATTTCATTTCATTTCATCTTAAGCGTCTAGTTGTGAAGCCGATTAACCTTGCTTGGGCGGATATCGAAACGGCATGACGATATTCTATAAGGCTGGGATGATTTATGTTAAATCACAAGATAGTCGCTTATCTGTCAAGACGTCAATGAGTGAAACTTAGCATAGATATTTTAGTTAATAAGTTTCTAGTCTATCGGTTTCAGTTTTTACCACGGCATAACATTCGCAGCACAGGGTTTCGAGTTTTTGTCTGTTGGTCACGGTAATTTGGCCGCGCTTATAGTTGATTACCCCAAGTTTTTGCAGTTTACCGGCGGCTTCAGTTACGCCTTCTCGTCTGACGCCTAACATGTTGGCGATCAATTCTTGGGTCATAGTGAGATTGTTGCTAGCCAGTCTATCAAGTGATAGCAGCAGCCAACGACAAAGTTGCTGATCGATAGAATGGTGTCTATTACATATTGCCGTCTGTGCCATTTGGGCCATCAGTGCTTGGGTGTAACGTAATAACAATTCGCGAAGGTTTTGATTGTCGTTAAATTCATCGAACAATACTGATGCGGACAATTTATAGGCTCGGCCTGCACTTTGCACTATGGCGCGATTTATGGTGCTTTCTCCCCCCATAAACACCGCAATGCCCACTAAACCTTCATTGCCGACAACAGATATTTCTGCCGATGCCCCGTCTTCGAGAACGTTCAGTAAAGAGACAATACTGTCGATGGGGAAATAGACATTTTCAAGGTTTTGACCAGCTTCATAAATAACTTTACCTAAGGGCAGTTTTATTATCTTTAACTGCGGAAATAAGCGCTTTTTTGTCTCTTCAGGTAATGCTTTAAGTAATGCGTTCTCATTTGGGTCAATCATTGATAACCTTTTTATATTAAAGTGAATCATTCACCACTAGCTATGAAATTTCCTATGTTATTGCTTTTATTCAAGATTGCATAATGCTTAAGTAATCTCATTATCAATATAACAGAGTTTGTTGAATCGAGTAGGGTAAAGTGCATTGCTCAGCGTCATTAGCGTCATTAGCTATCACTGCAGGCAGTGGAGCCATTATTTTCCTTGTAAAAGCTATTGCATTTTGGGTGGTATTTATGGATATCGACAGGAAATTTAGTGAGGGCAGATAGTAAAAAAGGTCTTTGCAAAGCTGCGTTTTGCTCATAGGAAAGAGACTAAACAACAGCCTACAGCGATTACTTTGAGGCAGAAAGTCAGCGACTAAGGTTGCTATTTTGTGAAGATGAATGGCATAAAAAGGCTGAGCAGCAAAGTGATGGCAAGAGCCATTTTATAGCGGCTAGACAGTCGGCCTCACCGCCGGAGTTAGTTAAGTTTATGTGCTTTAAGTTTAGGTGCAGTCTAATGCAAGGTGCACTTAGCACCTGACTTTTTTCATCTACCTATAACTCACATGTTGAGGTGTTTTGGCTGATATTTGCCATTTATTTATTTTGAATATCATCAAGTGCCTGACGAACTTCATTCAAAATTAATCTGTTTGCCAAGTCTTCATCGATATCGGGCACATCCCATCCAAAAATAGCGCGATATTTCTCAATCAAATTGTTGACGTCATCGATGATATCGCTGCGATGGGCCGCTAACTCTAATTTTTCTATGTCAGTCATGTTAGTTCACCTTAAAAATGTATAGATAGATTTAGATTAGGCTAGTATTCGTGCTTATTCAGTGCGACACCGAACAGATTGAATAGGAAATTTGGTGCAAGCTGATAGTTATTCAC
>NZ_JACJER010000098.1:0-17211 GCF_014164185.1 Shewanella sp. SG44-6
AACTGTGCAGTAAACCAATTAATCAAGTTAACCTGTTTACTTAAATGTGGTCGGTGATAGAGGATTCGAACCTCTGACCCTCTCGTCCCAAACGAGATGCGCTACCGGGCTGCGCTAATCACCGAAATAAATATAAAACAACAAATTGAATGGGGTGACTGATGGGGCTCGAACCCACGACAACCGGAATCACAATCCGGGACTCTACCAACTGAGCTACAATCACCACTGACTTTCAATTCTACTAACCAATACGACAGAAACTGTACTTGCCGAATGGTGCGCCCAGAAGGATTCGAACCTTCGGCCTTACCCTCCGGAGGGGTACGCTCTATCCAGCTGAGCTATGGGCGCTCGCCTTGGTTAGCGAGGCATATAATAGGGATAAAACAGCTTCACGTCTAGCCTTGATTTACTTTCTTTTGACTGACTGACTAACTTTTACGCGTTTAAGGCAACAATTAACCTGTTTTTTATCACTTACGACAATTATTAACCTTGTGTTTA
This sequence comes from Shewanella sp. SG44-6, assembly GCF_014164185.1. Classification (NCBI taxonomy): domain Bacteria; kingdom Pseudomonadati; phylum Pseudomonadota; class Gammaproteobacteria; order Alteromonadales; family Shewanellaceae; genus Shewanella; species Shewanella sp. SG44-6. The sequence continues at coordinate 508 of NZ_JACJER010000098.1, forward strand.
CATTTATTTCGCTTGGATCACATTTATATTTATGGTAATTATAATGATTGTTCAACAATATTTGTTCACAGAATTAATAGGATAACGATAAACAAGGGTATGGATACAATCATTAGCCACTCTGAAACCTTTCCTAGGATCGAGCATCTCCAAAAACGGGTCGCTCGTTTAAGGCGTTTGGCTAAAAAATATAAACGTTCTGAGATTATTCAAAACGCCTTACTCGGTATTTCCAATATTGCGACCCAGGTCACTTCACTTGATGACTTTTATCAACGAGTTCATTTACATCTACAACAGCTTATCCCTGCAGAAAACTTTTTTATTGCATCTCAAGATGCTAAAACAGGGCTAACAAGTTTACCCTTTTTTGCTGACCAACAAGATTCTCATCCAACAGAGCTTTACCCAGACCAAGAAATATCGGCATTACTCAATAGTGGTCTAACTGGGTATGTGCTTCGCAATGGTGAGCCTTTGTTATGCGACGATAATAAGTTTAATGAATTGATTGCCAGTGGCGATATTAAAAGCCTTGGCTCGCCAAGTCATCAATGGCTTGGGGTACCGATTAAAACCAAAGACGTCGTAAGTGGTGTGCTTGTGGTGCAAAGCTACAACGAAGCCAATACTTACGGTGAGTTAGAATTAGAGTTAATGGGCTTTATTTGCCATCATATTTCAGGAGTAATGGAACGACTTGAGCATCACCAACAACTTGAGCAAGCCATTGTGGAGCGCACTAAAGAGCTCAGCCAAGCGTATGAGAAGGTTAAACAAGAAGTCACTGAGCGAGTTAAAGCGGAGAAATTGCAAAAAACACTGTTTGAAATTGCCGATTTATCTGCATCCAACGTGCTTCAGCAAGATTTCTACTTACGGCTCCACGCTATTATCAGCCAGCTCATTCCTGCCAATAACTGTTTTATTTCGTTAATTGACAAAAATAATATGCTGTCGTTTCCGTTTTATGTGTCGCAAATGACGGCTGAATATCCTGCCTCTCGCCCAATGCAAGATGGATTAACCGAATATATTCTCCAACATAAATTACCGCGATTATTTTCAGCTAAAGATATCTCGACCATGGTTAGCCTAGGTGAAATTTACGCTAAATCACCAGAATTAAACAAAACCGATAGAATGCATCAATGGATAGGTATTCCGTTAATCATTAATGGTGAAGTTGCTGGGGCATTAACCATTTATAGTCTAGATGACGCCCATATTTATCAATTAAAAGATCTTGAACTGCTGACCTTTGTGTCGCAGCACATGGCTAATGCGATTGAACGTAAACTCGCTGCTGAGTCACTTAAGAATAGCCACGAGCTATTAGAAGATAAAGTTGTTCAACGGACCATGGCGCTTGCAGAACTCAACAACAATCTCCAAAAAGAGATTAATCAACGCCGGAAAATGGAAGATCAATTATTATATGATGCTCAACATGATGGCCTGACAGGGTTACCTAACCGTAGCTATTTGATGGAACGTTTATCACAAGCATTAAAGCACTTACGTCGTCATGGGCTAGATCAATTTGCATTATTATTTATCGATCTTGACCGTTTCAAGGTCATCAATGACTCTTTTGGTCACCTAGAAGGCGATCGTTTTTTAATTGAAACGTCACAACGCATAAAATCATGTATTCGCGACAACGATACTCTGGCTCGCATGGGCGGTGATGAATTTGTTATATTACTGGACTCAATTAATGCCACAGAAGATGCCGTCGAAGTCTGTGAGCGTATTTTACAAACATTATCTATGCCCTATCAGTTAGCCAAACAAGAATTCATCTCTGGTGCGAGTATAGGGGTGGCTTTTAGCGGACGTAATAAGCTAGTGACCAGTGAATCTCTTCTGCGAGATGCTGACGCCGCAATGTATCAAGCTAAAGCAAATGGTAAAGGGTGTTTCGTCATTTTTGATAACAAGCTGAGCGCGAAATCTAAATTACAACATGACTTAGAAATTGAATTTAAGCAGGCGCTCGAGCAACAGGGATTTAAGATACATTATATTGAAGTGGTCGACTTTAACACTGGTGAGATTATTGCTATTGAACCACAAGTTGAATGGCATCATCTAAAACAAGGCATTATTGATCACTCAAAAATGAAACGCTTGGCGGCACAATATCAGCTAACACTGAATTTAGATGCTTATATGTTTGGCCACTTAAATGAACATTTCCAATCAATTAAGCAACGATATGGTACCAATATTGATCTGCACTTATCGATTAGCAGTCAACATATTAAAAATAAGTTTGTGTTACGCAATCTCAAAAATACCATCAAAGGCAGTAATATCGATTTACGTAAACTGATATTATTTTTTAACGAACAAGCCTTAATGCAAGACACCGAAAATCATATCAATGGCTTCGAGCTTATCTCGCAACTGGATGTGCAAATCGGTATCGATGGCTATGGTACAGGTTACAGCTCGCTCAGTTGCTTAAGCTTCTTACCGATTAAAGCATTAAAGTTAGATGAAGACATCAGTAAGCACTTACTCAATGATAAACAGTTACAATTAGTCAAAGCTTACCAATTGACGGCGCAAACACTTAATTTCGACATGTACGCCACTACCATTGACACGCAACAACAAGTAAGACAGTTTTTAGAACTTGGTTATATGCGTGGTCAAGGGCGAGCAATCAGCAAATTATTTAACGAAAAAAAAAAGCCCCATAAGTCTTGTGCCTAATCAATAGGCCAACCTAATTAGCACTACTTTTTAAACATATCGCGTATGTTGGCAATATGGCTTTTACTGGTTTCCACACGCTGCTCTTCAGTTTGAACTGGCTTACGGTTTTCCCAGATTAAGTCATCTTGTGGTAACTCAAGTAAAAAGCGACTGGGTTCACAGCGCATCGTCTCACCAAATTGGCGGCGCTCGCGACATATCACAAACCATAATTCACGCTGCGCTCGCGTTATCCCCACATAAGCCAGACGCCGTTCTTCATCGACATTGTCTTCGTCAATACTCGACTGGTGCGGTAAAATTCTCTCTTCAACCCCCACCATAAATACAAAAGGATATTCCAGTCCTTTAGAAGCATGTAAAGTCATTAACTGTACTTGATCGCCACCTTCATCCTCGCTATTACGTTCCATCATGTCGCGCAGGGTTAATCGAGTAACCACTTCCGGTAGCGTCATCGGTTCATCTAACTCATCACCTTCGAGCATTTCGGTAACCCAACGGTATAATTCAGAAATATTTTTCATCCTCATTTCGGCCGCTTTAGCGCTGGTACTGGTTTCGTACAGATAATCTTCGTAATTAATTTTGCGGATCAGCTGTTTAATCGCTTCAACCGGCTCTCCACGAGTTGCGAGCTCACCAGTATCAACAATAAATTTGCCAAATTGATACAGCGAGTTGACTGCCGCGGGTGCAAGGTGATGATTCAATTCAACATCAAAAATCGCTTCAAATAGCGAAATATGCTTTTGATTAGCAAAATTACCCAAACGTTCCAGCGATGCAGGGCCGATACCACGTTTAGGCAAGTTAACCACCCGCAAAAAAGCATTATCATCGTCAGGATTCACCACTAAACGTAAATACCCCATGATGTCTTTAATTTCTGCTCGGGAGAAAAAGGAAGTACCACCACTGAGCTTATAAGGAATGCGGTTGGTCATGAGCGATCGTTCGAGTAAACGAGATTGATGATTACCTCGGTATAAAATGGCGTAATCACCAAATTTAGTCCGCCCAACAAACTTATGCCGAATTATCTCTGCCACCACTCGCTCAGCTTCCTGCTCTTCGTTAGCGGCTATTAATACTCTTAGTGGCTCACCATAAGCTAACTCACTAAATAACGCCTTATCGTACACGTGAGGGTTGTTGGCAATCAAAATATTGGCAGCACGGAGAATACGTTGGCTTGATCGATAGTTTTGCTCTAGCTTAATTAATTTAAGCTTAGGAAAATCAGTTCCTAGCAACACCAGATTTTGCGGTTTGGCGCCACGCCAAGAATAAATAGACTGATCGTCATCACCTACCACGGTAAAACGTGAACGCTGACCCACCAACAGTTTCACTAATTCGTATTGGCTAGTATTAGTATCTTGATACTCATCCACCAGCAAGTATTGAATTTTGGTTTGCCAGCGGGTACGCACCTCATCATTCATCCGCAACAATAAGGTTGGAATTAAGATAAGATCATCAAAATCGAGCGCATTATAGGACTTCATATGCTGAGCATATCGTTGATACAAGGTAGCAAATAATTGGCTTTGCTCATCTTTTGCCATACTGATTGCCTGCTGAGGGATCACTAATCCCCCTTTCCAGTTCGATATGGCTGATGCCAAGGACTTGATTAAATCTTTATCGTCATCGAACTCATCTTCAGTCAGCTCTTTTAATAGCGCGAAGGTATCTTGATCATCAAACAAAGAGAAACCCGCCTTAAGCCCAAGCACTTTATGCTCACGCTTAATGATTTCGAGTCCTAAGGTGTGAAAGGTAGATATCCATAATCCACGGGCTTCTTTGCGGCCCATAGACTGAGCCACACGCTCTTTCATTTCACGCGCGGCTTTATTAGTAAAGGTTACGGCGGCAATATTGCGGGCTTTGTAGCCACACTTTTCAACTAAGTAAGCAATTTTATTAATGATAACTCGTGTTTTACCACTCCCCGCGCCAGCAAGCACTAAGCATGGACCCGACACATAATGTACGGCTTCATTTTGCCCTGGATTGAGTTTCATTAATTATTACACCTTACTTAACGTTAAACGAAGGCGGATCATAGCAGAATCAACTGGTGACGGTTAACGAAAAATCACAGTTAAGGTTTGGAAAAGCGCTCACCTCGGTTACAATTAACTCAATATATCAGTAGGGGATCATAATGATTAATCCAAAGAAAATTGAAGAGCTCGCTAAACAACTTAGCGACAACTTACCTAGCGGTGTTAAGCAGTTTGCAGGGGAATTTGAAGAGCGCAGCAAGCAGCTATTACAAAACCAACTGATGAAGCTGGATGTGGTATCGCGTGAAGAGTTTGAAGTGCAGCAACATGTGTTACTGAAAACCCGTGAAAAGCTGGAAGCATTACAAGTACAAGTCAATGAATTAGAGAAAAAGTTAGCTGATTAGCGACTAAATAATCTCTGAAAAATCATAAAAAATGACGCTCTAAAGCGTCATTTTTATGATAATTCAACAATCAATGTTTATGTTAACGACTCTTCTAATGCGTGTAAGCAAAGGGCGACATTTTCACGACGAGCACTGAAGCCCATCAGGCCGATACGCCATGCTTTACCTGCTAAAGCACCTAGCCCAGCACCAATTTCTAAATTATATTCTTCCAATAAATGCTTACGCACTGCAGCGTCATCGACACCGTCTGGAATATATACTGTATTGAGTTGCGGTAAACGCGACGACTCTTCAACCACAAATTTAAAGCCTAATGTTGTTAGCCCATCACGCAGTAACAAGTGCATTTTTCGGTGTCTTGCCCAGGCATTTTCGAGCCCTTCATTGGCAAGTAAACGTAAAGATTCATGCAGAGCATATAAGGCATTCACTGGCGCAGTATGATGATAACTGCGTTTAGCACCAGCACTATTGCCCCAATAACCCATGACTAAGGTTTGATCTAAAAACCAACTTTGCACCTGGGTAGTACGGGCTTTAAGCTTGGCAACCGCTTTAGGTGAAAATGACACAGGCGATAAACCGGGGACACAGGAGAGACACTTTTGGCTGCCAGAATAAATGGCATCAATGCCCCACTCATCCACCAGCAATTCAACACCACCCAATGAGGTTACGGCATCAACAATACTGATACAGTCATGTAATTGCGCTAAGGTGCACAAGGTTTTCGCATCAGACAGTGCACCTGTTGAAGTTTCGGCATGTACAAATGCGAGAAATTTTGCATCTGGATGCGCCACGAGTGCTGCTTCAACTTTATCTGGGCATACAGGTTCGCCCCATTCATTGTCGACAACAACTGCTACACCGCCAACTCGTTCAACGTTTTGACGCATGCGCTCACCAAACACCCCATTACGACATACGATGACCTTTTCGCCTGGCTCAACTAAATTGACAAAACAGGTTTCCATACCGGCACTGCCTGGTGCTGATACCGCTAAAGTCATTTCGTTTTTAGTTTGAAAAGCATATTGAATTAAGCTTTTGAGCTCATCCATCATGCCGACAAATAATGGGTCAAGGTGACCGATAGTCGGCCTTGATTGTGCCGCAAGCACTTCGGGATACACATCAGATGGGCCTGGGCCCATTAAGATTCTGCGCGGTGGCATAAAAACTGGAATTGTTGGCACGGGTAACATCAATGTCTCCTTAAAATGAGGTCTAAAATTCATAACTCAATATGAATCTGGAAAAATTTACCCTACATATAAAGCAAAACATACCAATCAGTTGCAGCAAAATAAATCAACATTAACTTGTTGGTAATCGTTTCTACAGACCCACGAATATTTTTTCGTTTTAGGCGTACTGACAATACCACATTGAGGCACTAAATCACCTAAGAATGGTAGTTAACCTGAACTAGGGATAATAAACGCCTCTCAAACAGCCCTTTGTCTTGCTAACGGTGTTGAATCAACTTGCCATAGACCCGCTATTGACGCGCAATTCGCCTTGTTAGTAAAACAAATGACAAGTTTGATAGTGATAAACGTCTAAGCCTATGATCTTTAATATCATATCTTCGCCTCTTATCCATAGTTCAGGTCAGTTAAAAATGAATTATGATTTTGCTTTCGCACTATTTAAAAATAACTGATAAGCCGGACTGTGGGTTTCTTCTTGATAAACGAAACCGAGCTCCATTAAAAATTGCGCAAACGCGACGTCATCTTTAGCCGGTACTTCAAAACCGGTTAACACCCTACCAAAGGCTGCACCATGATTACGGTAATGAAATAAACTGATATTCCATTTGCTCTGTAAAGTGGTTAAAAACTTCAGCAATGCCCCGGGATGCTCAGGAAACTCAAAGCTAAATAAGCGCTCTTCTAATGGCTCAAGTGGGTGACCACCGACCATATAACGCACGTGTAATTTAGCGGTTTCATCTTGGGATAAGTCTTGAACTTCAAAGCCTTCAGACTCTAACTTAGCAATGATCTCACTGAGTTCTGCTTGGCCGCCAGTGAGACGAATACCCGCAAATACCACTGCAATATCACGACTGCTAAAACGGTAATTAAACTCGGTCATCACTCGTTTATCAAGTAACTCACAAAAACGTAAAAAACTGCCTGGTTTTTCAGGTATTTTAACCGCTAATACCGCCTCTTTTTGCTCAGCTAATTCACAACGTTCAGACACATAACGTAAACTATGAAAATTGACGTTAGCACCACTGAGAATAGCCGCTACTTTTTTGGGGGCATCGATAGAGTCACCCTGTTGCGCCATGTACTTTTTAAGCCCCGCAATCGACAAGGCTCCAGCGGGTTCGGCTATCGCGCGGGTATCCTCAAAAATATCTTTTACTGCGGCACAAATTTCATCAGAAGTGACGGTAACCACTTCATCAACGTATTCACGCGCTAAACGAAATGGCTCAGTACCAATCCGCTTAACCGCTACGCCGTCAGCAAACAACCCCACTTGAGCCAAAGTTACTGGTTCATCAGCTTCGAGTGCCGCCTTTAAGCAAGCAGCGTCTTCGGGTTCAACCCCAATGATCTTAACTTGCGGCATCACAGCTTTGTAATAGGCCGCAATACCGGCAATTAAACCACCACCGCCAACAGGCACAAACACGATTTCAATATCGCGTTGTTGTTGTACCATTTCTTGAGCAATAGTGCCTTGTCCGGCAATAACCGCTTCGTCATCAAATGGGGCGATATACACCCGTCCTTCTGTTGCCGAGAGGTTTTTGGCATAGTCATTGGCTTGATCAAACGCCTGCCCATGAAGGACCACATTGCCACCCAAGCGTTTCACCGCATCAATCTTAATATCTGGCGTGGTACTAGGCATTACAATTACGGCATCAATACCGCGACTGGCAGCAGACATAGCTACCCCTTGAGCGTGATTGCCCGCTGATGCGCACACCACACCTCTATCGCACTCATCTTGAGTTAACGCTGCGATACGGTTGTAGGCACCACGTATTTTAAACGAATGCACAGGCTGCATATCTTCACGCTTTAAATACACCTGACAACCAAAGCGAGCAGACAATTTATTCATGCTCGACAATGGCGTCACTTTAGCCACATCATAAACAGACGACAGCAAAATTTTCTGTAAATAATAATGCGCTAAATCTAATTGAGTTTGAGACGCCAAAGCCAACATATTACCCCTCCAGCTTAGAGCGATCGCGAACGGCACCTTTATCAGCACTGGTGGCCAATAATGCATACGCCTTAAGCGCTAATGACACATAACGTTCACGAGCAACCGGCTTCCAACCTAGCGGACCTTTGGCATCCATCGCAGTGCGACGCTGAGCAAGCTCTTTATCGCTGATATTAAGCTGAATGCTACGCTTGGGAATGTCGATGGCAATTTGATCGCCGTTCTCGATAAGTGCAATGGTGCCACCTGACGCCGCTTCTGGTGACACATGACCAATCGATAAACCTGAAGTACCACCGGAAAAACGCCCATCGGTAATTAACGCACATTTAGTGCCTAAACCACGTGATTTTAAGTAGGTTGTTGGATAGAGCATTTCTTGCATACCCGGACCACCTTTAGGGCCTTCGTAGCGAATAACCACTACATCACCTTCAACGACTTCGCCACCGAGAATACCGGCTACCGCATCGTCTTGGCTTTCATACACTCGAGCGCTACCAACAAAGGTTAAGTTAGACTCGTCTACCCCTGCGGTTTTCACAATACAACCATCAACGGCCACATTACCTGACAATACGGCTAAGCCCCCTTCTTGGCTAAAGGCAAACTCACGCGAACGAATACAGCCATTTTCACGATCATCATCAACACTGTCCCAACGACAATTTTGGCTGAATGCTTTCGTGGTGGGAATACCAGCAGGGCCGGCACTAAAAAAGCGGATTACATCTGGATCGTTAGTTTGTTTAATGTCGTACTTAGCTAAGACTGATTTTAAATCACCACCATTGTCTGCGGCCACATGCGGTACATCGTTATGGATTAAACCTGCTCTATCTAACTCGCCTAAAATCCCCATTACCCCACCAGCACGGTGAACATCTTCCATATGATATTTAGGCGTTGATGGTGCAACCTTACATAGATGAGGCACTAAGCGCGATATGCGATCAATATCCGCCATAGTAAAGTCAATTTCCGCCTCTTGCGCTGCGGCGACTAAATGCAACACAGTATTAGATGAACCTCCCATGGCAACATCGAGTACCATGGCATTTTCAAATGATTTAAATGACGCAATATTACGTGGCAAGGCAGTTTCATCGTCATGCTTGTAATAACGTTCAGCCAGCATCATCACCCGGCGACCTGCTTCTAAAAATAATTCACGACGGTCTTCATGAGTTGCAAGCATTGAGCCATTACCCGGTAAAGACAAACCTAAGGCCTCGGTCAAACAGTTCATTGAATTAGCAGTAAACATACCTGAGCACGAGCCACATGTAGGGCAAGCACTGCGTTCAATTTGCTTGCTGTCTTCATCACTGACATTAGAATCTGCACCGGCAATCATGGCATCGACTAAATCAAGTTTAATAATTTGATCAGATAACTTGGTTTTACCTGCTTCCATTGGGCCACCAGACACAAATACCACAGGGATATTTAATCGCAGCGCGGCCATTAACATGCCTGGGGTAATTTTATCGCAGTTAGAAATACACACTAATGCATCTGCACAATGAGCGTTGACCATATATTCAACACTATCTGCAATTAACTCACGAGACGGTAAGCTGTACAACATGCCGCCATGACCCATGGCGATACCATCATCGACGGCAATAGTATTGAACTCTTTGGCAATACCGCCCGCCTCTTCAATCGCGCCAGCAACCAATGAGCCCATATTCTTTAAATGTACATGACCCGGTACAAACTGGGTGAACGAATTGGCAATGGCAATAATGGGCTTACCAAAATCATTTTCTTTTACGCCAGTGGCACGCCATAGTGCGCGGGCGCCTGCCATGTTGCGGCCTTCGGTACTGGTTGCTGAACGTAATTTTGGCATTGCAAATATCCTTGTTTAATGTGGAGCGCGTTACCGATTTGATCACGGATAACGTTCTAATAATGAGTGATAAAAAAGCTTAACTGTTTGCTGCTTGATCCAGTGACACTGCTGGCAAAACTTTACAATGCATCACATCAATGAGTTTATCTAACTGGGTACTTAACAATTCAATGGCGCGTTCGGCCTCAACCCATAAGTCGACCGCCATACTGGTGTCATCGTTGATGCGCACCTGCATTTGAGTCACTTTAAATCCTCGATGGCGAGTCACACGGAGCACGCGTTCAAGTACCTCGGGGCGTTGCTGAACGGTTATTTCTAATGCATGCATCATGTTTGCTTCTCCATTTGGTCCATCATGTCACTATTACTCGCACCCGGCGGTACTAAAGGCCATACGTTAAAAATATCATCAATCGATACATGCAGCATGTAAGGACCGCTACTGTTTAACATATCATCTAATCCTTGCTCGACTTGATCCGCACGCGTAATGGTTCGGCCAGGGATATCAAATGCCGACGCCATAAGGACAAAGTTAGGGTTATCAGATAAGTCTGTTTCACTGTAACGTTCTTCAAAAAATAGCTGTTGCCATTGCTTAACCATACCCAGTTTTTGGTTATCAATCAGTAAGATTTTCACCGGTAATTTACGGCGTTTAATGGTGGTTAACTCTTGGACATTCATCATAAACGAGCCATCACCAGAGACAGTAACCACAGTCGCATCGGGGCGTGCGACTTGGGCACCAATGGCGGCAGGTAAACCAAAGCCCATAGTGCCTAACCCTGCGCTGGTTAAATGATCTTCAGGGCGGCGGAACCACATGTGCTGTGCAACCCACATTTGATGCTGGCCGACATCGCAAGCAACTACGCTGTCTTCCGGTAATTTATTGGCTAAACGACGTAACATCGCTGGCGCATAAATTAAATCACCTGGATGGTGATAATCCCATTGATGCTTTCGAGACAACTCCTCAACATCTGCTTGCCACTGACCAATATCAAGCTTATCTGCTACCGCCGCAGTTAATGCTGGCAACACTATGCTCAACTCGGCGGCAATGGCGACATCCGCCTGGCGTAACTTGCCAATTTCGGCGGCATCGATGTCTAAATGCAATACTTTGGCATTACTGGCGAAACTGGCAAGGCGGCCAGTAACCCTGTCATCAAAACGTGCACCGACAACCATCAATAAATCGCATTCTTGCACTGCAAGGTTGGCACCTTTACCACCATGCATACCCAACATGCCTAAATAACCTTTAGTCCCATGTGCAATACTGCCCAAGCCTTTTAACGTCGCTACGGATGGGATACCCGTGGTGTCGATGAACTGACGTAAATGCGCAACAGCACCCGCCATCCCCACACCACCGCCAACGTATAACATAGGTTTTTTAGCCTGCTTAATTAACTCTGCAGCTGCATCTAAATCGCTTATCTGAGGTTGTAACTCATCAGCAACGCTTTGAAGCGGTGTTCTGTATTCTAATGCCGCAAGTTGGATGTCTTTTGGGATATCAACTAATACAGGACCAGGACGTCCTTCTGCAGCGATTTCGAATGCCCGATATAAAGTCGGGATTAACTCGTTGATGTCGGTGACCATAAAGCTATGTTTGGTACATGACAACGACATACCTAATACATCGATTTCTTGAAATGCGTCAGTTCCAATAACACTAGTAGACACTTGACCGGTTATGGCAACTAATGGCACTGAGTCAAGTAAAGCATCGGCAAGTGAAGTGATGAGATTCGTGGCCCCTGGACCTGAGGTGGCAAAGCACACTCCGGTTTTACCACTGGCGCGGGCATACCCTACAGCAGCAAACGCAGCACCTTGTTCGTGACGACTAAGCAAGTGTTCTACCGGACCGCCATAAAGGGCATCGTAGATTGGCATAATCGCTCCACCAGGATAACCAAATACGGTTGTCACACCATGTGCTGCTAGTACTTTGATTACTGCATCCGCGCCGCGCATTTTCTGTCCTGCTTCCATATGTTGCTCTCTACTTCGTCAATGGTTCTGCTGCTCTACTGTGTGGTTGTTTTTCTTTAAGCCTAAAACTAAAAAACCCCCGGTCCTTTCGGAGCGGGGGTTTTTGCAATCTGTTTGACTCTTAGGTCAGTCTAGTTGCCAAACGCCACCCCCGCTGTGACTTAATAATCACTACGGTAATAATTACGAGAATGAGCATGGCTGCATGGTTTAACATGTTTTAGACTGTATCCTAAGTTTCTAGTAAATAATTTGTTTAGTTATGTTCAAATAACGTTACGGTATTACTAACAAGTACCATAAAAGATTTACTTAGCACAACTAATAAATTGTCTTTATAAAAAAAATTCAGCTTCCCTGCCGAGACAATGCAAACAACAACAAAAACTTAACCTATGAGTTCAACGACATAATCAAGTCGAACTCACTCTAACTATTTGTTTTCCCCACGCCTCAATCAGGAGGATGAAGGCGTTTCGATTGATGCCTGTCCGACAACGGAGCTGTATTTCCAGCCAAAACTCTGAACAGGTACAACATCAGTTCAATTAAACACTTGGTAATTAGTGCTTAGTTCGCTTCCACAATGCCTTTCATGTCGGTCATGTAACCGCGTAATTCTGCGCCAATGAATTCAACATCGGTATGGCGAATTTGCTCATTCACTTCAATCAAACGTTTGTTATCAACACCATTTGATGAAACATCCAGCCCTGCACCTAAATATGCCGCTGGCATGGCATTCACATAATCACGTAACATTGGCACGGCAGCATGGTTGAACAAGTAACAACCGTATTCTGCCGTATCCGAAATCACTACGTTCATTTCGTATAAACGCTTGCGTGCAATAGTGTTCGCAATCAAAGGGGTTTCATGTAACGACTCATAGTAAGCAGACTCTTCAACAATACCTGCGGCAACCATGGTATCAAATGCCAGCTCAACACCGGCTTTGATCATCGCCACTAAGAAAATACCTTTATCGAAGTAGGTTTGCTCATCAATATGTTCAGATGACACTGGCGCATTTTCAAATGCGGTTTCGTTAGTTTCCGCTCTCCAACGCAGCAAGTTAGCGTCATCATTTGCCCAGTCTGCCATCATAGTGCGAGAAAACTCACCGCTAATAATGTCATCCATGTGTTTTTCGAATAATGGCTTAAGGATAACTTTTAACTCTTCAGCCATATCAAATGCTTTGATTTTTGCTGGGTTAGATAAGCGGTCCATCATGTTGGTAATGCCGCCGTGCTTAAGTGCTTCGGTAACCGTTTCCCAACCTTGTTGAATTAACTTGCCGGCATAACCAGGTTCAACACCGTCAGCGACCATTTTCTCGTAGCCTAAAATGGCACCCGTTTGCAACATGCCACATAAAATGGTCTGCTCGCCCATTAAGTCTGACTTAACTTCAGCCACAAACGAGGACATTAAAACACCGGCACGGTCGCCACCTGTTGCACTAGCATAAGCCTTAGCAATGGCTACACCGTCACCATTAGGATCATTTTCTGGATGTACAGCAATCAAGGTCGGCACGCCAAAACCACGCTTATATTCTTCACGAACTTCTGTCGCTGGACACTTAGGTGCAACCATAACAACAGTAATGTCTGGACGAACTTGCATGCCTTCTTCAACAATATTGAAACCATGTGAATAAGATAGCGTAGAACCTTGTTTCATTAATGGCATAACCGCATTAACAACATTGGTATGTTGCTTGTCTGGTGTTAGGTTTAACACTAAATCAGCTGCAGGAATAAGCTCTTCAAAGGTGCCGACTTTAAAACCATTATCGGTCGCTTTTTGCCATGAGGCACGCTTTTCAGCGATCGCTTGCGGACGCAAGGCAAAAGAAATGTTCAGCCCTGAGTCTCGCATGTTTAAACCTTGGTTAAGGCCTTGTGCGCCACAACCTAAAATAACGATATTCCAATCTTTAATATATTGGCAACCATCACTGAATTCAGTACGGTCCATAAAGCGGCATTGTGCTAGTTGAGCTAATTGTTGACGTAAATTCAGAGAGTTAAAATAGTTAGCCATCTGATACCACCTTTAAAATTTAATAATTTGGGACTCAACATCTTATAAGTCAGCGACCTTAAGCGTTGTGATTGAAATCACTATAGCGCATGCATATGATTGCTTAAAATGATATATTCGGGACGTCACGTTGCAATTAATGCAACATGGACTGATTAACCTCATACTCAACTGAATTTGTGCTTTAAGGTACTGTTATGGATATTCGCTCACTTAAATTGTATTTACACTTGTGCGATAGCCTGCATTTTGCCAAAACTGCAGAGCAATCTCATGTCAGTCCCTCGACGTTAAGCCGTGCTTTACAGCGTTTAGAAGAAGAAGTAGGCAGTAAATTGTTCGAGCGTGACAATCGCAGTGTCACTATTACCCATGCAGGCATTGAATTTAAAGGTTTTGCGGAGCAAACTTTAGCGCAATGGACCCAACTACGCAGTCGGATTGATCCCAATCAGCAGGTGTTACGCGGTAATCTTAATCTGTATTGTTCGGTGACCGCTGCTTACAGCCATTTACCGGCACTGTTAGATCGCTTTAGACGTGAACATCCCCATGTAGACATCAATCTCAACACCGGAGATCCGGCAAATGCAGTCGGCCAAATTCAAAAGAATCGTGCTGATATTGCCATTATTGCATTGCCAGAGGTGCTCCCCAGCAGTTTGCATTTTACCCCGATTGATAAAGTACCGATTTCTGTCATTGCACCCACAATACAATGCCAAGTTCAGCAATGGGTCAATCAAGCAAAAATTGACTGGGCTAAATTACCTTATATCGTACCGGACCATGGTCCCGGCAGAAAAAGAATCGATTTATGGTTTAAGCAGATGGGGATTAAACCCAATATTTATGCTCAAGTATCCGGTCAGGAAGCAATTGTCTCTATGGTCGCACTCGGTTGTGGTGTTGGTATTAGTCCAGAAGCGGTGATCCACAATAGTCCGGTGCGAGAGCGTATCCAAACCTTATTGTCACCGGTGCCGATTCCTCCTTTTGAATTAGGCTGTTGCTGCAAAGAAAAACGCACCAATGATCCAATCATTAGTGCGTTCTTAGACATCATTTAATCGTACCGAGGCGACTTAGACTTAAGCGGATAGACGACACTTAAGGTAGTGGTGGCATCTCAATATCTAAACGAGTAACCAGTAATTGGTCCACTTTATATGAATCAATATCGACTACCTCAAACTTGTAACCCGCGTAATTGACAAAATCAGTCCGTTTAGGGATTTTGCGCAACATATACATCATAAAACCAGCAATGGTTTCGTAATTTTGATTATGCGGAAAGGCTTCAATATTAAAAGCGCGCATCACATCAGTGATAGGCGTCACACCATCGACTAACCAAGAATTGCCATCACGAGCAACAATTTGCTCCTCACTTTCGTGTAATGACCACGCCCCCATCACGGCGCTTTGTAAGTCATTAGTGGTCACAATGCCGACGACTAAAGCATACTCGTTCATGACCACCGCAAAGTCAGAACGATTATTCTTAAAATATTCCATCGACTCAGACAAAGTCAACGTATCAGGAATGATCAGACAATTATGCACTAGGGTACTGCCTTTTAAGGTGATGTTCTCGCCGTTAATCACCCTAATGAGCAACTCTTTAGCATCAACAAAACCTTTGATCATGTCCAGTTGGCCGTCACAAACAATAAACTTATTATGTGGATTCTTAGCAATTTTTTGTTTGATGACTTCTTCACTATCTTGCAGTAAGAAATACACTAAACTTTCACGCGCCGTCATTGCAGAGGTCACCGATACCGACTGCATTTCAAACACGTTCTCCATCATTTGCTGCTCACCTTTATCCATTACACCAGCTTCAGTACCTGCGGTCATCATGGCGTAAATATCATCGTGAGTAACTTGATCGTTTCGCGCTGTAGGCACTTGCAACAATTTAAAAATCGCATTGGCCAAGCCATTAAAAATCCACACGAAAGGTTTTAACACTTTAATACACAAAATAATCGGCATCACAAAAGTGACCGCGACTTGCTCAGGGATCACCATGGCAATCCGCTTCGGCATTAAATCAGCAAATAGAATGAATAAGGATGTAACTGTGATAAATGAACACACAAAACTCAGTTGTAAGCCCCATTCGTTGCCTAATAAAGGTAACAATAGTTGTTCAAAATGAGGTCTAAAAGCAGACTCTCCAACGATACCGCCCATGATCGCCACCGCATTAAGGCCGATTTGGACAACGGTAAAAAAACTACCGGGATGAGCTTGAAGTTTCAACACTTTGGCTGCACGTAAGTCGCCCTCATCAGCCATTAATTGCAGACGAATTTTACGCGACGCCGCAAGGGCAATTTCGGACATAGAGAAAAAACAACTAATGCCGATGAGGCACAAGATGATGACTAAATTATCAGAG
>NZ_JACJER010000099.1:0-16924 GCF_014164185.1 Shewanella sp. SG44-6
ACGGGGACAAAGTCGGCGAGCCAAAACAAGGTTCCCGATGGACGTAGCGCCTTAGGTTGGGCGGCGATATTGAGCATAGTGCCGGCAGGCATTGCGCTGGCGATAAGTTATGACTTCCATGCCGCAAATATACTGATTTGGGGATTGATGCTGTTTGGCGCCTTATTCGCGATCAACTCTTCATTACACAGCTATCTTATCGTCAGTTATGCGGATGAAGATGGCGTATCGTTAGATGTGGGTTTTTACTACATGGCTAATGCTATGGGACGCTTGATCGGCACTGTGTTGTCTGGCTGGGTGTATCAAGTGTATGGCATGGCGGCTTGTCTGTGGATATCGGCGGCATTTATTGCGTTAGCGGCGCTTATCTCAATTAAGCTTCCAAGACATAGAGCGATATAAAGACATTAAACGCGAAAAAATGTCACAAATAATATGCGAATTAACATATATGTCATATTTCATATGTATTCTAGCGGTGTTACATAAAGACAGTTAAATGACACCTATGTCTCCAAATGAGGATATCAAAATATGAAAAAAACAGCACTAATGTCACTGCTTGGTTTAGGATTATTTGCTTGTGTTGCTCACGCTAGCGAGTTCGATTTGCCCGGTTTTGTCACCGAAGTAGAAGATGGTCGTCTATGGGTGTTTAAAGAGAATTCGGCTGAGTTAACTGAGTTTAAACAGCATGGTGAGCCTGCTAAGCAATTTACTGTTATCGGTGCCGGTCCTAAAGGAATGACGGTTAAATCAGCTGACCAACAAACCTTGGATGAATACCTGATTCAAGCAAAATCTCATAAATGGTGATAAATGACGGGGACTTCGCCCTTTGTCGTGACCAGTAGAAGTGGGGGAGTGGTTGCCAGCAGAGGGTGCAGCTAAAAAATGTACGGATTAGCCCCATTTCTTTGGGGCTTATTATTGTCTAAAACTGGTCATTCGTAACCAGTAGAAGTGTTCAGTCTTTGACAGCAGCATGCGCAATTTGGTGCTGCGTCACTATCTGGTGGTTCTGGCGCTATTAATCACTTTTACAGCTTTGAACTGCACAGACTGCTGCTAGCTTTGACTAAATTAGTTTTGAGGAACATTCATTCAAGGAGGCAGGACCGCTTGTGCACCGGTTTTAATAACGTTCAATAATTGCCTTACAAATATTAACCCGAAACCAACCAATTAGAGTAAAAATTCTAACAAGGTTTTGTCCAACAACGAGTTAGCCTTACTTGAAAATCTGCAAATTCAACTCAGAACTTGAGGCCGCTGAAGAAAATGACGTGAGCTGGCCATGGACGGCCAGCTAGCTTTCGAGGGGAAGGGACGCCCCATCGGAAGCGTTAGCATTTTCGAATAAGGTCGAGGCGGTCTACAAATGCAGGTCAAAGCTAAAGCTAACCCCATGGCGACCTTTTCGCTGTTTGAAAATGTTGCGGGGCGGCTGGGAGTTCCAAGAGGGAACAGCCGTTGGTTTCCTCTTGGTCTGGTGTGGGCGAAGCGCCACGACGTTAGTGGCCGCAGGCCATAAAGTACATAAGTACAAAAGTACAAAGCAAAACAAACACCTGGATCCCGGCTCAAAAGCACTACCGGGACGACGAGAAAACTGTTAATAAGATAATCCCCCGCTATACATAAAACAAAAAGTGTCCGCTCGGACACTTTCTCAATGACCGGACAGTTTATACATCTGTCCGCGGACACTTTTAGAGTGTTCGGTTATCTTTTTAAATCCTTATCATTATGAAAAATAACAATAAATAACTATTGGCATGGCTTGTGCTTTATCTTGGTATAAATGTGAAGTTGTGGGTGCGGTTTGTGCGTACCTAAGGAACTGAGATGATTAAAGACACAAGTAGCCAAGATACTGTTATTGCGCCTAAGTTAGGTCGTAAGTTGCGCTTACCCTTAATTATAGGTGGCGGTGCAATATTGATGAGTGCATTGGTGTGGGCGAGTTTGGGCCATGACAGTTCGGTGCGTTCAGTTGATGGCGCTGAATTACGCTTAGCAACGATCACTCGTGGAACCTTAGTTCGTGATATAGCCACTACCGGTAAAATAGTGGCTGCTAATGCGCCGATTTTATATAGCACCGAAGAAGGTGTGGTGACTTTACTGAGCCAACCAGGTGATGAAGTTGAGCAAGGACAGGTAGTCGCTAAAATTGAGAGCCCACGTTTGCAAAGTGAATTGCAACAACAGCAGTCGATGCTTGAAGGGATGCAGGGCAGTTTAGAGCGTGCCAAGTTAGACGCCCGCCGCGAGCAACTTCGTGTCAGTCAGATTTTAGACATGGCGACAGTGGATTTAGAAGCTGCGGATCGTGAAAGTCGTCGTGGCGATCAATTGATTGAGTCGAGTTTGATCAGCAAAATCGATTTTGAAAAAAGCAAAGATGATTTACACAAAGCTAAATTACTGCATAAGCATGCCCAGCAAGAAGTTGAGTTAATGCGCGATACCCTGAGTTTTGAAATTAAAAACCGTACTCTTGAAGTGCAACGTCAAGATTTAGTGGTGAGAGAGTTAACTCGTCAGGCCAATGCTTTGAATATTATCGCTCCGGTTAGCGGCATTATCGGTAACTGGTTGGTAGAGCAAAAAGCCCGTATCGGTCCGAGTCAGCCAATGCTAACAGTGGTCGACTTAACCGCCTTTGAAGCAGAGCTTGCGGTGCCAGAATCTTATGCCGATGAGTTGGGCTTAGGAATGGATGTTGAGTTGAGTTTTGGTAGCGTTAATGTGGTTGGCCAATTGTCGTCAATTTCACCTGAGGTGCGTAACCGCGAAGTGACTGCCCGAGTGCGTTTTGCAGACAGCAACACCTTATCATTACGTCAAAATCAGCGTTTATCTGCCCGAGTATTACTGGAAAACAGACCCAATGTGTTGATAGTAAAACGCGGTGATTTTCTCAATCTTGGCGGTGAAGTAGCCTATCAAGTGAATGATGCGGTTGCTCATAAGAAAACCGTCAAACTGGGGGCACGCAGTATGAGCCAAGTTGAAGTGATTGAAGGCGGTGACGAAGGGGATGTTTGGGTGATATCAGGTACCGAAAGCTTTAAAAATGAACCTAATATTCAGATCCGCTAAGCAAGTCTGCAACTAAGTTAATGACTTAAGCAAATAACGAAACACTCAACTGAGTAAGGACATTCAATGACTTTTATTCAACGTAGACAGCTTATCGCACTCGCTGCTTTATTTGTTCTCGCAATAGCCGTGAGTTATCGCATTGATAATCATACCGATTGGTTATCGGTGAGTTTGCAGTTAATTGACATGAGCAGCCAGGTTTCAACTCGGCTAACGGGGATCAATCCGGCCGTTCGCTTGCATATTGATATTAGCGACATGGTCAACATTAAGCTGCTGTTTTAGCCACGGCTAGCGGGTACTGTCGCTGACAGCACTAATCAAATCAGCGACCACGACATATCACCTAAACCGATAATAACAACACTCATAGCATTAAAAAAAGCATTAAAACAACAGTATTCAGATTAGTAAGATTCACATTATCAGCCATAAGCGCTGGGATGCGACAACCGAATTAACCAAGGAAGCCATTATGTTATCCATGAAAAACATCAGTAAAGTATTCAAAACCGATTTAGTTGAAACCCATGCGCTACGTGACTTTAATCTGGAAGTGAATGAAGGCGAGTTTGTGGCAGTGACGGGCCCATCGGGCTCAGGTAAAACCACTTTTTTGAATATTGCCGGTTTACTTGAAGGGTTTTCATCTGGGCAATACAGTCTTGATGGCGTCAATGTATCGAATTTAAGCGATAACAAAAGTGCCAAAGTGCGCAATGAAAAAATTGGCTTTATATTTCAGGGGTTTAATTTAATTCCTGATCTCAATTTAGCCGAAAACGTCGAAGTACCATTACGCTATCGCGGTATGAATGCCAGTGAGCGTAAGCGCCGAGTTGAGTCAGCATTAGAGCAAGTGGGTTTAGGTGCGCGAATGAAGCACTTACCGACACAATTATCGGGTGGACAACAGCAACGCGTAGCGATTGCGCGAGCATTAGCGGGCGAACCTCGATTT
Source organism: Shewanella sp. SG44-6 (assembly GCF_014164185.1). Taxonomy (NCBI): domain Bacteria; kingdom Pseudomonadati; phylum Pseudomonadota; class Gammaproteobacteria; order Alteromonadales; family Shewanellaceae; genus Shewanella; species Shewanella sp. SG44-6. The sequence goes on from NZ_JACJER010000099.1 coordinate 4,076, forward strand.
TTATTAGCCGATGAACCTACCGGTAATTTAGACAGCTTAATGGCGCGTCAGGTGATGGAGCTGCTTGAGAATATTAATCAACAAGGCACCACCATTATTATGGTGACTCACGACTCCGAACTAGCACGTCGCGCGCAGCGCAATATTCAAATTGTCGATGGCCAAGTATGTGACTTTTCCATGTATCAACAAGCTGCTACAGGCACGCGATAATCGCATAAGGGGAATATTATGTTTTTTTACTATTGCGATTTAGCATGGCGAAGCATACGTAAAACGCCGATGTTATCGATGTTAATGGTGTTAGCTATCTCGATTGGGATTGGAATTACCATCACCACATTAAATGTCTATAAAACCATGTCTTATAATCCGGCAGGTGATCGCAGTGAAGTGATTAACTCGGTACAGTTGTGGAGCCAAGGATTGGATACGTGGGATGAGTTTATTGCCAATATTACTTATATCGATGCGATGAATTTGCGTAATAACGATGAGTTAAGCCTTAAAGCTGCCAGTTATCGTACTGGGTTAGCTTTGCAGTCTGATAATCCAAAGATTGAACCAGTATTGCAAAGTGTGCGAGTTACCGACAGAGACTTTTTTAGGATTTTCTCGGTACCATTTTTATATGGCAGTTACTGGGATGCCAGCGTTGATTTACGCCCAGCTTACCAAGTTGTCATTAGCCAAAAGTTAAATTTACGCTTTTTTGAAGGCAAAAACAGTGTGGGTAAAACGGTGTTTTTAGATCGTAAGCCTTATCAGATTGTGGGGGTGATTGAAGATTGGAATCCACAGCCTAAATATTACGATCCAACTAATGGCGCATTTAATGATGCTGAAGAAATATTTATTCCTTTTTCGTTAACCGAACAAGAAGAGTTTGATGTGTGGGGCAATACCAGTGGTTGGAGATTTGAACCCATGCTCACTTACAAGGATCGATTAACGTCAGAAAAAGTGTGGATTCAATTTTGGACCGAACTCAAAACTGATGAGCAAAAACAAAGTTATTTAGCGTGGTTAATCCGTTATGTCGAGCAACAAAGAGCCATTGGCCGCTTTACTGATACGGCTAAAACCGCTGGCGAATCAGTGCAAATTAGCGATATCAGCAAATGGCTAGAAGATAATGAAGTGGTGCCCAAAGATAACAAAATATTAGTCGGTTTAAGCTTACTGTTTTTAAGCGTTTGCTTAGTCAATATTCTCGGTTTATTGCTGACTAAATTTTTAAAGCGTGCGCCTGAGGTGGGGGTCCGTCGTGCGATTGGCGCTAGCCGTGGACAGATTTTTAGCCAGTATATGGTCGAAGTGGGCATGATTGGCTTTATTGGTGGGGTCGTCGGGTTGTTATGGGCATGGGGTTCGTTAACGGCGCTACACAGCTATTTTTCAGTGGACCAAAGTGTCACTGGGCTTGATCTCAGTATGTGGTTTATCACCCCAATTATCGCTATTTCAACGGCGATATTGGCAGGGGTTTATCCTGCATGGGTTGTGTGCCGCACTAAACCCAGCGTGTATTTAAAAGCCCAATAACGGATTATAAACAAGGACATCACCATGCTACATATCAAACCGATTTTATCCAGTTTACTGCGCAGTAAAAGCGCGCCGGTTTTATTGCTATTACAGATCATTTTGTCTGTTGCGATTGTCGCCAATGCTAGTTTTATTATTAACGAGCGTTTGTCGTTAATGCAGCGTGAGTCTGGCTATGCAGAAGATCAAATACTCACATTCAGTGTTTATAACTTCGACCCAGCAGTTGATAATCTTAAGCAAAATGAGGTTGATCAACAGATTTTACGTTCACTTCCTAATGTTATCGATGCCAGTTCTAGCAATATGTTGCCCTTAAGTGACAGTGGCTGGATGGATCGCTATGTTGACAGCCCAAATGAAGATACGGCCAAAAGCACTCCAGGTTTTGCATTTTACTTGGGTAACGAGCATTTGCTCAATGTGATGGGCGCTAAGTTAATTGCCGGACGCAACTTTACGGCAGATGAAATTAATACCAGCTTGAGTGATAGCGGCATGCTGGCGCTAGTGTCGCAACCTTTAGCTAAAGCCTTTTGGGGAGATGAATCGCCGCTGGGTAAAACCATGTATCAAGGAGAGCAAAGTGTTACCATTATTGGCGTGGTTGATAAACTGCAAGGGGCTTGGGTTGATAACAAGAACTTTGAGTACAGCGTGATCCAAAATATCGATTTTGGCGGCAACAGCAGTAATAAATCTTATATGGTACGGGCATTACCTGAACACATCCCCGCGTTAGAAAACGCTATCCGAAAAGCCCTCCATGCTGAAAATCCCAATCGGGTTTTTGATAACTTTCAAACTCTGAGTGAAATCAGAAACCTGACTTACAGTAACCACCGTTTAATGGCGACCGTATTAAGTATTATGGTGGTGTTATTGCTACTCATTACTGCGCTAGGATTAACGGGTATGGTGATGTTTAATATTCAACGTCGCACCAAACAAATCGGCACTCGCCGTGCATTAGGAGCTCGTAAGCGTGACATCATTGAATATTTTATGGTTGAAAACTATCTGATTTGTATTGTCGGTGGTGTTATTGGCGGCATGTTATCACTTGTATTGGGACAGCAATTAATGAAACTGTATAGCTTACCAATGGTGCCGGTAGTTTATCCGATAGCATCTGTGGTTGGCTTACTGATAGTTACCACGCTAGCGGTTATTATTCCCGCGGCTAAAGCGGCCAATATTTCACCGGCGATGGCGACGCGCAGTGTCTAGAGTCATGCTGATTTTATTCGCAATCTAGTTAGCTTTGCGCTAGCGTGCTAGGCTAGCAAAGGTGCTCAATCGACATCGCGTTTTGGAGTTTAACCAATGAGAATTACATTATAGTAATGGATAATATTTTAATTGTTGACGACAACCATGCCATTTGCCAAGCCCTTGCGCTGATGATTGAACTGCATGGCTATCAGGCTATTTTTTGTCACACGCCAGAAGCTGCAGTTGAGATTGTCACTCATAAAGAGATCTGCTTGGTGATCCAAGACATGAACTTTAGCCGTGATACCACTTCGGGTGAAGAGGGCAAACAGTTGTTTTATGGTTTACGTAAATTACAGCCTAATTTACCGATTATTTTAATGACCGCCTGGACTCAACTTGAAACAGCTGTTGAACTGGTTAAAGCGGGCGCGGCTGATTACATGGGCAAACCCTGGGATGACGCCAAGCTGCTCAATAGCATTAGCAACTTATTATCTATTTATCGATTATCACAACAAAATAGCCAATTAAGTCGCATACACAGCGAGCGGATGTCGGCCATTAATGGTGCTGATTTATGTGGGCTAGTATTTGGTAGTGGCGCGATGCAGCGCTGTGTTGATTTGGCGTTACAAGTGGCACGTTCTGATGTGTCGGTGATGATCACTGGCCCAAATGGCGCGGGTAAAGATAAAATCGCCGATATTTTACAGGCTAATTCGCCACTAAAAGATAAACCTTTTATTAAGGTCAACATTGGCGCTTTGCCGCTAGATTTATTAGAGGCTGAGCTATTTGGCGCAGAAGCCGGCGCCTTTACGGGGGCCAATAAAACTCGTATGGGCCGTTTTGAAGCGGCTGATGGTGGCACGTTATTTTTAGATGAAATAGGCAATTTGCCTTTGTCTGGTCAAGTGAAGTTATTGCGAGTGCTGCAAACGGGTGAGTTTGAACGTTTAGGTAGCCATCAAACTCGTAAAGTCAATGTACGGGTAATTAGTGCCACCAACGCCGATTTAGCCGATGACATTCTCAATGGGCGATTTCGTGAAGATTTGTTTTACCGTTTAAATGTGATTGAACTGAGCGTACCACCATTACATCAACGCCAAGATGATATTTTACCCTTAGTGAAACATTTTATTGGCACTAACTTTAGTCTTGATAAAACGACCCAGCAGGCGTTACTTAATCATTGTTGGTCAGGTAATGTACGCGAATTAGAAAACGCCTGTAAACGAGCGGTATTACTGGCAAAATCTGCCCAGCTTACTCTGCACGACTTTGGCTTGAACCCGAACACGGCTAATCAAGTGGCTGCGGTTTCAAGACTGCATCATTCAAGTGAAGCTGTTAAAAATCAATATTTTGTTAATGATGCTCTTGAGCAGAATGAGTCAGATGATGCCAGTGCGGGTCTTATTTTTGAGCCTGATAAACAACAGATAGAAGCTGCATTAACCCAATATAATGGCGTTATTGCCAGAGTGGCTAAATCGTTTGGCTTAAGCAGGCAAGCCCTGTATCGGCGGATGGAAAAATACGCGATTAGAGTCACTAAGCCATGATGTTATCGTTACGCACTAAAGTCGTGTTAAGCAACATGTTAAGCTGCCTTTTGGCCGCAATGGCAGGGGCTTTAGTGTGGCTGACATTAGGTGATAACTCGCTATGGTTGGCTGTGCTACTAATGTTGGCTGTGTGCTACTTTTGCAGTATGTGGCTTACCAAGCGCTTAAGTGACAGCCTGCAAGCGTTAGAAATCGGCTTATTGAACTTTAAAGACAACGACTTTAGTGTGTCGCTGCATCCTTATGGTGAGCCGCAACTTGATGCTTTGGTGAGTTTATACAATCAAGCATCGGCAAAACTGCGCAGTGAACGACAATTTATTTATCAGCGCGAGTTAATGCTCGATAAAGTGATTCAAAATTCGCCAAATGTGATGTTATTAGTTGATGACTCTCAGCGAGTTATTTATGCCAATGGCGCGGCAAGACATTTGTTCAATCATGGCGTTAAAGTTGAAGGTATGTTGTTACCTGAACTGATTGCGATATTGCCAGAAGCACTTAAAACGGCATTAAATAGTGAGCAAGAAGGGCTGTTTTCGATGGGCAGCAGCTCAGGCGATAGTATCGATGAAAATGATGTTGAAACCTGGCATATTTCCCGCGGTCGCTTTACCCAAAATAATCAGCAACATCATTTAATTTTACTTAAACAACTCACTAAAGAGCTTAATCGCCAAGAAGTCGCCGTGTGGAAAAAGGTGATCCGCATTATCAGCCATGAGCTCAATAATTCAGTGGCTCCTATCGCTTCTATGGTTAACTCAGGTAGGTTTTTAACTCAACATTTAGACAATACTAAGCTGCAACTGATTTTTGATACTATTGAAAATCGCACCAGTCATTTAAGTCAGTTTATTTCTCATTACGCCCAGTTTGCTAAGTTACCTTTACCACAAAAACAGCTAATTGATTGGTCTAAGATGACCCAACAGCTGGCGCAGCAATATCCGTTTCAGGTGTTATCGTCTCTGCCGCAAATGCCGATTAAGCTTGATGCGGTTCAACTTGAACAAGTACTGATTAACTTACTTAAAAATGCCCATGAATCAGGTGCGGATGCCGATAGTGTCGCGCTGATTTTTGAAGATATTACCCATCCAGTTGCTGGTTTATTGATAAAAGTGAATGATCAAGGTTCGGGGATGTCTAGCGAAGTATTGTCGCAGGCACTGTTGCCCTTTTATTCTACCAAGCAGTCTGGTACTGGCATTGGTTTACCCTTATGCCGGGAAATCATTGAAGCTCACGGTGGCCGAATTAGCCTGCAAAGTCGCCCGGAAGGGGGCTTAAGTGTCAAAGTCTGGTTACCTGCTCAACAGAGTTAATAGGCGTTAGCGACTTACTGTTCAGATGGATGTTTATGTCATCACGCTAATGACTCAGCCGTTGATTCATTAAGCTTAACGTTTGCCCCTAACAATCGATCTCAGTGGAAAACAGTTTCAGGTAACCGTCAAGACAAGTGACTGAAATCTTGTGGATGTGTTAACTTACGATGGCGTAATAAGACGAGGTAAGTTGACTATTTTATCGATAGCATTGACTTGATAATACTAATAACTAATAAAAAGGACAGATTATGCAGACGATACTGATATGTTTATTGATTGCGATGTTATTGCCTTATGTGGCAAAAGTACCGTTAGCAATGGCAATGGCTAAATTGGGCAAATATGACAATAACCACCCGCGGTCGCAGCAAGCTCAGTTAACCGGATACGGTGCACGAGCGGCTGCTGGGCATCAAAATGCGTTTGAGTCGTTAATCATTTTTGGTATTGCTGTGTTAACGGCGTTAATCACTAATAATGTGACTGATATGGTTGCGTTATTAGCGATTGTGCATGTGGTCGCGCGGTTGGTTTACCATGTGATGTATTTATTGAATTATGGCACCATGCGATCATTGACTTGGTTTGTTGGGATTGGTGCATCGATTGGCATATTTTGCCAAGCATTTTAAATTTGAATCACCGATAAAAAAACGCCATAAAGGCGTTTTTTTATCGCGTTAGTTGATACTTTCACGATAGCGATAATATTTAGCGATAATATTGTTTAATCTAGGCTAGTAACCCGTTCATAGCCCATTTCAGTTAACTGGTCGTTCACACAGTCTAATAAAAACGATCCAACCTCAGATTCAGGTAGTTGATCTTCAACTGCAATTTGCTTACAAGCATCTTTTAAAGACACCACATCTTTTATTGGTGCTTGAGGAAGGGCAGCTGCACTAAAACTGATTGCTATGCTGCTGATGAATATTGCAGCTAATGTGGTTAGGGTAATACGGGATGCTTGCATGGGTGTTCCTTCTTGGGAGAACTTTATTATTTCGACAAATACTACTGTAGCTTAGTTCCCTTGGATAGGGTTATTTAAGGGCTTTTTATGATTTTATATGCAAAATGTATGGGATTGATATGACAGGGTTACTGACTGAAATCAAAAATTGTCAGCTTTGTGCTTCTAGCTTAGTTAATGGTGTGCGTCCTGTGGTGCAAATCGATCCCCAAGCGAGAATATTGATCATTGGTCAAGCCCCTGGTCGCAAGGTACATCAGTCGGGGATCCCATTTGACGATGCCAGTGGCGACAGATTACGCCAATGGTTAGGCATCACCCGAGAGGTGTTTTACGATGCGAAGCAAATCGCTATCATGCCGATGGGCTTTTGCTTTCCTGGCAGCTATAGCGGTAAGGGCCAGTCTGGCGATTTACCGCCAAGACCTGAGTGCGCGCCTAAATGGCACAGTCTGTTGTTAGCGCAACTCGTAAATGTAAAGCTGATCTTGCTGGTGGGCCAATATGCACAGCAGTACTACTTAAGTGATAAACCGAAAACCTTAACCGAAACCGTACTGCAATGGCGCACCTTTGGGCCATGTTACATTCCACTTCCACATCCTAGCCCGCGTAATAATATTTGGCTGAGCCGTAATCCATGGTTTGAGGCTGAGTTACTGAGCGATATTCGTCAACGGGTGGCGATTGCGCTAGCGTAATAGTCAAGTTATTTAGTGCTGGAGTGGCGCCTAAGCTATTGTTTCTCTATGATAAAATCAATGACACTTTTATCTAGACAGCGCTTAGATAAATAAGTAGTGGTTTTTTCGAGCTTTATTAATAAACCGCTATCCGTTTCAGTAATCCGATAAATATCTGTCCATAAAATCTGTTGATTTACATGCAGCGACTGACTGTTGATGCCTTTATCATCGATGGTCAGATTGACATGTTCACCTGCCGCTTTACTCATCATTTGACGCCATAACCACCAGGTTTTATTAAAGCGAATACTTAAAAATTCAACAACCGCTAAACCAATGAAAAAGTAGCCTAAATAGTAGGTTTCTTTGGTGCTCATGGCCGCAGAACTGATAGTGTCGAGCATTAAAATAGCCAAACCAATCAGTGCAAACACAGCGGTTTTAATAAAACGTTTTGGTGACGGATTGGGATTAACTGATTGCTGATAGCATTCTTCAAAGTACGATTTATCGAGTACATATTCAGCAGTATAACGAAAGGCTTGTGACATGATGACCTAATGAACGGCAGTTGATGGACATGATTATCGCATAGTCATCTGTTTGCTCAAAGTATGCTTAAGAGTGAAATTGGCGGGCCATGGCGGTTAACACGCTCATGACCCAGTAAATCAACATTATTGAATCATATTCTTATCTACTTACTGGTTTATAAGCCTTGCTATTGTTTGGCGGTAATTGCTTGCATTAATGTTGCCGACAATTGCTGCTGTTGTTCTGGGGTTAATTGTTGATCGTCTTTATTGGATAATAAAAACACATTGTCTGCACGTTCGCCGACCGTACTGATGGTGGCCGAATGAATATTTAAATCCAATTCCCTGAACGCACTGGCAATTTGTTCCATAAATTCACTAGTGTCTAGTGCGGATACATTAACCAAACTACGAGTCGATTTGCGTGAATGCAAAAATTCGATGTTAGGTTGATTATCAAAACTTTGATGCCGTCTGGACTGACGCTTTTTCGATAAAGTAATGCCCTGATCAAGTACTTGATGTAACTTATCAATAACTTGTTTGCGGCGTTGCTCGCTGGTGATGGGTTTTTCATCGAAGTCGAGTACCTTAAATGACTCGACCACATAGCCATCTTTAGTGCGGGCAATTTGTGCTTGTTTAACCGAAATGCGTAATGTTGCTAAGGTATTGAATAATTTTACAAATAAGCCGTGGCGGTCTTTGGTGTAAACAAACACATCACTGCAGCCTTTTACCACCACATCGTCGAGTAAAATAAGGGTGTTGTATTGATTATCTGTCGCTGGCGCAAGATCGTGATTAATCATTGCTTGGGTATAGCGGGCGATATCATCAGCTTCGGCATTACTGAAAAAGGCGATAGGCAATCGACGCCATAATTTTTTAATCTCTTCGCTGTTGTTTTCATCAACCAATAAATTGAGCGCTTCTTGTTTGTGCTCTCGCACTAAGGTTCGCAGTTGCAGAATATTTTCAAAACCACTTCGAAGTGCTTTGCGAGTGACAAAATATAAGTCTTTTAGCAGTGATGCTTTCCAGTCATTCCACAGATCATCATTGGTTGCCTGAATATCTGCAATGGTAAGGCAATATAGAGCATCTAAACGGGCTAATGTACCGACTTTTTTGGCAAATGCGTTGACCACTTCAGGATCATAGATGTCCATGCGCTGTGAGGTAATAGACATTAATAAATGATGTTCTACTAACCAGCAAATGAGTCTTTCTTGTGAGGCTTTTAAACCATGGAACTTGGCGAACAAACTGGCATCGACAGCGCCTAATTCACTATGATCTCCGCCGCGTCCTTTGGCTAAATCATGGAATAATGCGGCAAACAAGAGTGTCGATTTATTGGACATTTTTTGATAAATATCAGCAGCTAATGTGAGATCTTTATCTAAGGTTTTGATGTCGTGGCCGTAAGTGTAAATATTTTTAAGCACTTTGTGGGTGTGTTCATCAACAGTATAGGCATGGAACAAATCAAACTGCATCTGGCCAACGACTTCACGCCATTGCGGCAAATAAGACGCTAAAATACCGTGCTGATGCATTAAGGTAATCGCCAGTCCCATGCCTTGAGGGTGAACAAATATCGCTTTAAATTGTTCACGACACAGCTGAAAGTCTTGTAAGTCGCCCATTAAGCGGCGTCTCACTTGGCGCAGTGAACGTAGCGTTTCTGCGGTAATACCGATAATTTTGTCGTGATGAATCGCGATAAATTCAAATAACGCCATAATCTGGGTGCGATCGATAAACACGGTTTCATCACGAACATGAATGTATTTATCGACAATTTCAAAATTCTCGTTAATCACAATAATGTGTGGATTGAGCTCTGGAATAATTTCTCGCTGGAAATAGGCCATTAAAATTTTGTTTAATTCGCCGATGCGCTTCATGGCGCGAAACAGCTGGCGCATCATTTTTTCGATAGCAATATTGCCGCTTTCGCCGATGGGCATACCATCACCAAACCCCATTAATTTTGCCACTTCAGCTTGGTATTGCAGCAACAAACGATTTTCACCACGCTGGGCTGATTGATGCAAGGCAAAGCGCACCCTAAATAAAAAGTGTTGGCATTCCATTAATTCAGCATATTCATCATTGGTTAAAAAACCAAAGCGTCGAAGTGATTGCATGCTGGATACGCCGAAATGCTTGCGAGCAACCCAGGTAAGGGTTTGAATATCGCGCATTCCCCCAGGGCTGGTTTTAAGATTGGGCTCAATGCTGTATGAGGTACCTTGTGCTTTGGCATGACGCTCTTGCTGTTCACTGAGTTTGGCATTGAAAAACGTTTGGCTTTGCCATAACTCTTGGCCGTAAAGGGCATTGAGAACTTGTTGCTGATGGTGATGGTTACCGGATAAATGGCGGATTTCCAGTAAACTGGTTGCAATGGTTACGTCGTCTTTACAGGCTTGATATGTGTCGTCTAAGCTGCGAACTGCGTGACCTAAATCAAGGTTTACATCCCATAGTTGGGTAAGGAATTGGCTGATAGCGGCCGCTTCGTTATGTGTTAATTGGCCATCATGGATAACACAAATATCGATATCGGAGAAAGGGTGTAAGGTTTGGCGGCCATAACCACCAACAGCATTAAGCGATATACGCGCAGGGTCTAATTCGAAGGGGTGCCAGAGTTGGCATAATAGTGCATCGAAAAACTGCGATCGCTTATTCAAGGTGTCGTTAATGGCACTCTGAAAAATGTTATCTTGTAAATGTTGATCCAGTGACTTAATCGCCTGTTTTAATTCGGCGCTAGTCATATCTGAGCGCAAAACTGTACTAGCAGGTTGCGAAAGCATGTTACTCCTTAATGTTTTTGCCTTTTAACAGAATAAGGTATTCTTAAACAAATTGGTATCATTCTATATTGGTGAAGTTTTAAGGTGTCTAAACGAGGTCGACTCGATCAATTTATTGCTGGCACGTTACAGATCCCTAAAAAAGCCGTGCGCGAACTATTAATCAACAATAAAGTGCGTGTTGATGGCCAATTTGCTAAGTCACTAGATTTACAAATTGATGAGTTTACTCATATTGAGTGTAATGGTGTGGTGCTACGTCATTATCAAAAACGCTACTATATGCTTAATAAGCCTGACGGAGTGGTCAGTGCCACTATTGACGATAAGCATCCGACGGCATTGGGGCTAATGACGGGCATTAATACTGAGATGCTGCATATAGCTGGGCGATTAGATTTACATTCTACTGGGTTATTATTGCTCACCAATGACGCTAAATGGTCGGAGGCTTTGATGGCTCCAGATCATAAAGTCGACAAAAAGTACTTAGTCACTTTAGCCAATCCGCTGGATCAAGCATATGTTGAGGCCTTTGCGAATGGGATGTATTTTGAGTATGAAAATATCACTACGTTACCGGCACAATTGATGCTTTTATCTCGTCATCAAGCTCGGGTAGTGTTGCGTGAAGGTAAGTACCATCAAATTAAGCGTATGTTTGGTCGTTTTCGTAATCCGGTAGTTGCGCTACATCGCGAATCTGTTGGCGATATCGTGCTGGATCACACTTTGTTAGCTGGCGAGTTTCGTGCATTAACAAAAGCTGAAGTTGATAGCGTTTTTCAGCACTAGATCAATTTTTATTATTTGAATACATGTTAATTTAATCGCCTCATTACAGCAGATTAGGTGATATGTGGATATTCAAGCATTAAAAAAAGTCAGCGAATTAGACGTATTTAGTTTGTTGGTGTTTAAGCTTATTTACGAGACAGGCTTTGCTAACTTTGCCGCCAAAGAGCTTGCGGTATCTGCACCTAAAATTAGTCGATGTTTAACATCGTTAAGAGTGATTTTTAATGATGAGTTGTTTTTTCGTCGCCAACAGGGATTAAAACCAACTCCATTAGCTGAGCGCTTGTATCAGCCAGTATGTCAATTGTGTGACATGGTAAGTAAAATTGAGCGTGTGGCAGACGAAAGCCAAAATCACCATCAAATGCCTATTCTACATATCGCTGTCTCGCCCAGTATTATTACCAGCATCGCCATTGCACTCAGTAAATTGCCTCGTAATGTTATCGGTAAGGTGAGCCTTCATAGCTGGCAAGTTGACACCGAAGAGTTGATTTATAATGGTGAGCTCGATTTTGGCATTGGCTTTGATACTCAGAATGCTCATGGTCTAGAGGCTTCCCCAATTGCCAATGTGAAGTCTTTTTGTGTAGTGGGTAACGTTAACCATGAATTTTGGACTAGTGTTGACGAGATTAAATTAGAAAATATCATTCAACATTCAATTGTGTATTTAAGTTGCAAAGGTTTTAACTGCCGTATTGATCCTTTAGAGCTTTATTGTCAAACCAACGGGTTGTTCATCGAAGATATAGAGTGCGTTGCTAAGCTTGAGGATTGGTATTGGCACATGCTCACCATGGACAGTTTGGCGATAACGATTTGCAATGAAGGTTCGTTTGCACAGCAAATTCCACAACTGCGAGTAGAGAAACTACCCGACAGTGAATTTAATAAGCTTAACAGCGTTATGGCGATGCCAAGTTATTGTTTAATTGAGCGTGCAGAGCATTATCGTCGTTACTCGTTAGAGACCAAGCAAATGATAATTGATATCACTAAGTCATTGTTGATATAAGTATTTATCATTTTATGAAATAAGATCCAGCATGATTAACGTGTGATCTGGATCTTTTTTTATATATTAACGCGTAAATTCAATGTGTTACGGTTTTTTATTTATCCTCTTATCTTGATTTGTATTTTACTCACCCTCAACTACCTCTTTATGGTTACATAATCTGTAATTGGCAGTTTCGTTTTTATGGATACTCAAAACTAAAATTATCGTCGTTATAAGCCGGTTATTGGTGACCCACATTTTATGTTTTATGCCAGTTGCTGCATGATCGCGATGGCATCGATATTATGTTACGTGTCGTACTCACCTGTGTGGATAATTGGTCACTTAGGC
>NZ_JACJER010000009.1:0-67679 GCF_014164185.1 Shewanella sp. SG44-6
GTATGTTCATTTATGCTCAAATGGACATACACAAAATATTCGCCACAATAAGACATTGAAGCAATTTGTCTTGCAGTAAAATCGCCACTATTTGCTTGCGGCTCATCACCGCAGGCTTTCGCTTAACCGCTGATGTTGCATCGCCCATGGTGGGAATAAGCCCATCAGGCACCTGTTCGGTTATTGATGGGCTAGTTTGCCGTGTTTGATGTCTAAATCCCCAAAAGAGTAACCCTAATAAAGCAGCAAAAGCCGCTGCAGTAATATAAAAGCTCGATTGTTTACCGGTTAAGCCTAACCAAATACCTAACATAGGCCCGACAGCACAACCCACATTGACGACAAAATACAGTGATTGCATTGCCAATTCACGGGTTTGGGGATCATCAATAATATCACCAATGGTGGCAGAGGTAAGAGGTCGCCATAACGAGGTAGCAATAGAGCACAATGTCATCACCACCACATAGCCTTTAACTGAATCAACTTGTGCCAGTAATGAAAACGAGATGATATAGAGCACACCCGTGAGGTACATGAGCATTTGGCGACCAATTCGGTCAGACAATGCACTGCCAATAAAGCTAGTGAATACCGAAATAATCGCCGCGCTCGACAACACTAAACCGACTTCAGTGGCAGTTAAGGCAAATTTTTCATACAAGATAACAGCCAGAAATGGCCACACCATGAAATAGCTGCCACGGGTAATAAACGAGCCAAATAGCAATATCCACATTAACCTTGGAAATTGCTTAAACCGCGCTAAAGAAACATCGCTATGCACTTTTTGTCCTTAAAGAGTGATGCTGTAATTGAATGTAACAGACTGAATTGGTAGGATTGTTTAGGCTAATCCTAACGACATTTTCACCATTGAACCACCTATTTATTACCTAATCCTATGTTATTGTTCATCATATAAGTTAATAGCTGTTTTTCATCAGCTCTATTTGACAGTGATAATCCTTTAACCACACCTTGTTGATCGCTTTGGTTACGGTGCTGGCCTAATTTTTGTTTGCCTTGTAACTCATCGATGACGATCTTAAAACCAACAATGCCCTTGGCTAATTTTTGTTGGTAATCATCTGCAATAAAACCACCACTTTCTAGCAATGAAGGTTCATATTGTTGGATGGTCGATTCTAGTACGTGTGCGGTGGTGGTATCATCAGTTAATTCAATAATGCCTTTTGCATGTACTACGCTGTAATTCCAAGTCGGAACAGCTGGATATGAGTCATACCAAGTGGGTGAGATATAACCGTGCGGACCATTGAAAATGCACAGAACTTTGGTGTTTACTATGTGTTTCCAATGGGAGTTACTACGAGCAAAATGGCCATACAAGGTACCATTTTCGCCCTCAGAGGCCGTGAGTAGTAAAGGTAAGTGTGAGCCCTCTAAATCAGTAGACACAAGAGTCGCAAAACCATATTGGTTAATGAACTGATGTATTAACTCTCTAGAACCCATATCCCACTTATCAGGTACATGCATAATTCACTCTTTACTAAAATAATCAGTAAAGTCTTTATAATGAATGTAACGACTAAATGCCATCGTTTTATGGGTTTATAGCGATTATTACAAGTGGCCTACTTTAACCAAAATCACCGTATCTTGTTCCACATACGGATTATGCTGACTAAGATGCGGACTGCGGATCCACGTCCCAGCAGGATAACGCCCAAGTTCATCGATAAACTCTCCGCTAATCACGTAGATTTCTTCGCCACCAAAATGACGGTGCGGTTGAAAATGTGTCCCCGCGGGCCACATGACCAATGCTGTCGATTCAGTGCCATGTTGGTGTAACGGCATCACTCGTAATTTGCCATGGCCAGGCAGCCACTCAGCTTGCTTGGTATTGATAGCCACTTGCTGTGAATCAGTGGTTTGAAACTGATGTAGCTTAACCAATAGCGTACAACCTTGCTGGCTAAATGGCGCGTGGACAAAACCTTCAGGGTTACGCAAATACGAGCCTGCTGGATAATCTCCGGTTTCATCAGAAAATACTCCGTCGAGTACTAAAATTTCTTCCCCTAACGGATGAGGATGTGAGTTGAATTTAGCACCGGCTTGATATTTCACTATGCTGGTTGCATGGCCACGTTCAGCCTCTTCACGCGCTAAGCGCTTACGCAATACGCCCACTGCGGGACTATTTTGCCATTCAAGATCGGCAGTGTTAATCACCACTCGCTGACTAAAATCCATATTTAACATCTTGATACCTCACAACTACGACTGTCAGTATCTTAGAGCGAAATCAGCGTAATGAACAGCGAGTACAAAATGGTTTAATAGGTACTTTAAGGTACTTTTTATTGATTAATATGATTATTATTTTTATAAATAAAAAAACCTGTAAATAATATTTACAGGTTTAAGCTTGCGCAAAGCAAATTTAATAACCTCTACCGATGAAAAGGTAAGGCATAAAAATGGGCCTAATTAGCTGTCTGAAGCAGTTAAGGCCATTTGACGTTGCTTTTTATAGGCTTTAGCCGAAGCCGGGATCGGCGTTGTCCGGCCTGTTTCTAGCCATTTTTTAAGGCGATTAGCATCGGCCATATGGGTGTATTTACCAAACGAATCTAATACAACAAATGCCACTTTACGCTTATCCATTTCGGTTAACATGACCAAGCAATGGCCCGCTTTATTAGTGTAACCGGTTTTGGTTAGGGCAATATTCCAGTTATCTTTAAAAACTAATTTATTAGTATTTTGAAAATCCAGAGCATAACGCGGATGTTGAAAAATAATATGCTTTTTATTGGTTGAACTTAGCTTACCTAATAACGGATATTGCTGGCTGGCTTTGAGTAGTAAAATAAGATCGTTAGCACTCGATACGTTCTCTGCCGATAACCCGGTAGGTTCAACGTAATGGGTTTGCGTCATCCCTAATGCCGTTGCTTTATCGTTCATAGCACGAATAAACGCCTTATACCCACCAGGATAATGATGGGCAAGCGAGGTTGCAGCTCGATTTTCAGATGACATTAGTGTCATTAACAACATAGTTTCACGGCTCACTTCACTGCCTAAACGCACCCGAGAGTACACATTACGCATCACAGGTGAGTCGCTAATTTTCACTGAAATTTTTTCATCTAAAGGTAAATTTGCATCTAGGGTCACCATGGCTGTCATCAGTTTAGTAACCGACGCTATAGGTAATGCTTGGTGCGGATTACTGGAGTACAGCACTTCATTGGTTTTTAAGTCGACTAACATGGCGCTGTTAGATGCTAGTTCTTGTAATAATTGTTTTTGAGACACAGGTTCAGCAACTACCGACTGGCTAATTACGGTATTTGAACACAATAAAATGCAGGCAAAAAAATGACGGAGTTTCATAACTCTCACTTGAAAAATAAACGTAACGATGTTCATTGAGTATACGATAAAGAATTAGGCCTACAATAGATAAATAATCACTTTTAGTAAGATTTTAGTGGATTTGTTGTAGTTCAAGTCCCAAAGATATCCATTAAGCCATATATGACATCTGGCGAGCTAAATCTGGCACGGTAAATCGATAACGAAATGCAGCCCTCGCCCCCCCAAAATAGCCAAAGAGATATGCAGTCTTGAGGTGTATAACAAGAACAACTTCAGCACAAATACCGCTTTTGTTGGCTTCATGCTAAGATTAAAAAGTCGTTCAAAAAGAGAGTATAAATGGACATTAACTTGCATTTTTTTAGCCGCTTAAACCCATGGCTTAATAGCTTATTCACCTCTAAAGACACTGTTAAAACAGAGAATGATGATGCTGAGAAAGGACGAATATCGCTGAAGACGATAGCGAACCGATGTCCGCTTCAAGCTCATAGAGGCCCAATCACTCAAGTGATGTTAGACCAACAGCATCATACCTGTGACGATTTTGTCGGTCGGGAAAAACAGCTTAGCCAAATATCTGATGTAATTGATCAATGGCGTAATCACCATGGTGAAATCAGTGCCATTGTCTCTCCTGGTGGTGCCGGAGGTTCTTCTTTTTTAGCTCAGCTGCTGCCTTTACTGCAAACTATTGCTGCTCAAGACGCAAAAGATGTCCCGAAGACTAAGGCAAAACCACTTCCATCTCAATGGCTACTAATGAGTTTTTACCAAGCGCCAATGAATGAAAATGATGCCATTGCTGATATATGTTATTGTTTTGGCATTGTGCCACCGGACACCATCACCGAGACCATAGCTACTATAAACAAGCAGCCACCTCAGCTGATTCTGATTGATGCTATGCACAAACTGATGTTACGAATGATAGGCAACAATCAAGCTTTAGTCACCTTTGCCACTATCATAATGCAAACTCGTAAACATCACTGTTGGATCATAAGCTGTGAAAAATTTGCATGGCAACGATTAAGCGCACAGTACCAAATTCATCATGTTGTTAAGCATATTATTGAGCTTGATTATTTCAGTGAAACTGAATTAGCCGCGATTCAAACAAAACACCTGCTTGATTTAGGCTTAATCAGCAAGGATGTTATGCCGACAAAAGAGGCCTATAAAGACAGCAAAAAAGATCAAGTTGATATTACCAACCCTTACAAAGAACAACTCAAACAGCTATTCACTGTCAGCCAAGGACACCCTCAATTAGCCACACTATTATTGCAGTATTCACTCGCTCATCAGGTTGATATTAGCTCAGATAAAAGCTCAAATAGCGGTATTGAGATTTGTTGTATTAACGCATCAGCATTACAGCAATGCCATGATAGTGACCTATTTTCATTGGCGGAAATTTATATTCATGGCGGATTACGAGTCAATACCCATGCGCATATTTTTACTCTTAGTATTGAACAAAGCAGCTTGCAATTAGAGTACCTAACTCGCCAAGGGCTGATTATTGCCCAATATTCGCAACAGGATTTTGCTCAGCATTTCTATTTTATCACTCCAACATTAAGCAAAATTATCGCCACCCACTTGGTCAACAACAATAAGCTGTTTAATTAAAGAGGTGAAAATGGACGATTCACGTAAAGCATTAAAAGCATTTTTAGACATTATTTCCTTTGATCGAATCATTAGTATTTTAGTGCTTTGCATCATGGCATGGCTGCTACTGGTGTTACTGCAATTTTGCTTAAAGCAACTCAATAAAGCCTTGCCTAAATACCGCTTAATATGGAATCGCTCATATCCTTTTATGCGTTTATTTGTGTGGCTATGCGTTATCGTTTATTCGATTGTTGGCATTATCGAACCGCACGAAAATTTAATCCTCGCAGTAGTGGGTTCGATTAGTATCGTGATCGGTTTAGCCACGCAAGAACCGGCTAAAAATATGATTGCCGGATTGATTATGATGATCAATCCACCTTATAGGGTTGGCGATATGGTGACCTTATCGGGCCATTATGGTGAAGTCATTAAACTGGAATGGAGCGTGACTTGGATACGCACCTTTAATGATGACACTGTCATGATCCCCAATGCCGAAGCATTGAGAACAGCGATACCCAATTCAAATAGCGGCGACTTAGATGAAATGGTGGTGGTGAAATTTACAATTCCAATGAATGCTGATCACCAAAAAGCCATTGCCCTTGCCAGAGAAGCGACTCAATGCTCACCTTATACCTTTTTAAATAAACCTATTATTGTCATCTTAGGTAACGAGCACGAGTTTGGCCACTTTCTACAAACCATCACAGTCAAAGCGTATGTGATGGACGTAAGGTTAGAGAAAAAGTTTATGAGTGACATTAACATACGAGTGCTTTCAGCATTTAAAAATGCTGATTTTTATGATGCGCAACAAACGGTGCTTGAGTAATTTGCGTTATAATCGCCTCAATTGTTAAATCCCACTTTTTGATTGTTACAATGGAGAATATTGCTATGACACAAGATGAAATGAAAAAAGCAGCAGGTTGGGCAGCACTACAGTATGTCAAACAAGGCACTATCGTTGGTGTGGGTACCGGATCTACCGTCAACCACTTTATTGATGCACTGGCAACGATGAAAGATGATATTGAAGGGGCGGTATCGAGTTCAGAAGCGTCGACAAAAAAACTCATCGAACTGGGCATTGAAGTATTTGATTTAAACAGTGTTGATTTGATTGATGTCTATGTTGATGGCGCAGATGAAATTAATGACCGCATGGACATGATTAAAGGTGGCGGTGCAGCCTTAACTCGCGAAAAAATTGTCGCTGCTGTAGCAAAAAAGTTTATTTGTATTGTGGATAATACCAAGCAAGTGCCTATACTCGGCGATTTTCCGTTGCCAGTAGAAGTGATCCCTATGGCGCGATCTTATGTGGCGCGTGAATTAGTTAAATTAGGCGGCGATCCGGTCTACCGTCAAGGTGTTGTAACCGATAACGGCAACGTGATTTTAGATGTGTACAACATGCAAATTCTCGATCCTAAAGTGATGGAAACTAAAATCAATGCCATCGTTGGTGTCGTCACCAATGGATTATTTGCTAATCGCGGCGCCGATGTATTGCTGGTTGGCACCCTAGATGGTGTTAATACCATCACACTGTAACAACTAAACCATTCGCTTGATTAACTTGAATGTTTAGCAAGAGCATAAAAAAATGGCCTAGCAGAAATGCTAGGCCATTTTTATTTATCGATCATCTTATCTGTTAATGACCATAGCGACACTATACGCTAAATTGGCTTACCGCTTCTTTTAAGGCTTTAGCGCGGATTCTTACATCTTCCGATGCCGCGGCATTTTCTTCTGCAGCATGTGAAGATTCATCTGCAATATCGCGAATAATCACCACGTTTTTACCGACTTCAGCAGCGACCATACTTTGTTCCTCAATCGCGGCAGCAATTTGAGTACTCATGTCCATGATATTAGTTACGTCATCGGTAATTTGACGTAACACTTGGCCAGCAATTTCAGCCTGTTCGGCACTCTCACGCCCTTGCTGTTGACTCTCTTGCATAAGGCTAACAATGGAGTGGGTACGAGATTGCAAAATTGAAATAATACTGCTGATTTCTTCAGTTGAAGATTGTGTCCGCATAGCTAAAGAGCGAACCTCATCTGCGACAACAGCAAAACCTCGGCCTTGTTCACCCGCTCTTGCCGCTTCGATTGCCGCGTTTAATGCCAATAAGTTAGTTTGATCGGCAATCCCACGGATCACATCAAGCACACTGCCAATTGTTACACTGTCTTTTTCAAGTTCGGTAACCACCGCGGCAGAATCCACCAGTTGTTTCGCTAACAGGGTAATTTTTTGTACGGTGAGCTCCACGCCCTGTTGGCCCGATTGAGCATTATCATGAGTTTGACTGGCTTTAGTGGCCGCCAATTCAGTATTTTTAGCAATTTCGTCAATGGTCGCGCCCATTTCAGTAATCGCCGTCGCAACCATATCTGTCTCATTTAGTTGGCGTAACACCCCCTCCGATGCCAAAGAAGCATTGTCAGATAATTCATGGCATGACACGTTCATCGCATCAACAGACTCATTAACTTGCTCAATCAGTTCCTGAAAAGAAAGCAACATACGGTTAAAATGATGCGACACCCGTGCTAACTCATCTTGACCAGATTCATCACAGCGCAGAGATAAATCTTTATTTTTTTCAATGGTCGAAATTACAGCAGTAATATTATCTACTGGCACCATAATACTGCGGATAATCATTAAGGTAACAACGACGAGTACTACGGTGATAATTAAAAAGATAATAATAGATAACACCATACTTTGATATTCGGCATCGGCAATATATGCATTGGCTTGCTGATTAAGTTGACGAGTATTATCTTCTGTTGTTTGAATAATTTGACGCAGATCCTCCATTTTCCCTTCGGTTTCCTTTAAGCCAAATTGCTGCTCTTTGGCCACAAGAAGGTTAAAGTCACCTTGGTACTGTTTAATTTTCTGTTCAAGCTGTTGAACGAGTTCACTGCTCAAACTAGAACTTGAAAGTGTCTGCACAAATTTATCAATATTTTCATCAAAGGTTTTAACATACTTCATATCACGACGCAGCATAAAATCTTTTTCATTTCGACGTAACTGCAGCATGATAACCGTAATCGAATCTTGGCTATTTAAAGCAAGTTCTTGCTCTACGTTATGAACGGCTTCTCGTAACTGTCCATACAGTCCCGACGTTGGGGTTAGGCCTATTTCTGTTTGTAACTCAACAATGTTACTAAATACATTTTGGTATTGGGTTAAGCTTTGCTCTAAATTATCTAAATGTTGAGTGTCTATACTTCGTGATTGTAATGAGTCATCAACTTGTTTAATTAATGCGAATACATTTGTGATGATTTTTTTGTGGTTGGCCACATATTTCATGTCTAAGCGAGCAAAGAAATCTTTTTCGTCTTTACGAAGTTCTAGGATTTGCTTTTGTACCTCAATAATATTTTTCGACGCCATCGATAAATCGGTTTGAACAGAAGCGGTGTAACGCTGTAAGCCAAACATGGACACTATTGCAGTCAACGACACCATTGCACTGATAATAAGTTTTGAACGGATAAACATATATTGACCACCTAGAGGATAATTATTGTTATTAAAGTGCTTAATAAATATAGTGGATAAAAGATCAGATGCTAATAAAGTTAGATATTATTTGCTGGCGTCTACTTATCGGCACCAGGAACATCAACTGTAGTGTTATCTAATATGCATTACGTCCTGACTCAATTAACAATCAACGCTATGCGTGACTAAACCTCAATACAAACACATAAGCCGTTAAAGTAATGAACGTTTTAATGATGACCAACGGATTAAACATCCGAGACTTCCCCTTCAACAAAACCGCCTTAATATGATGCTCAGATGATTTATTTTTTTCCTCTCTAAACCTTTTACCTACTTGCGTCTGTCAAATAACCACACAATGATAATGAAAACATTGCAACATTAAGGATGCACAATATTAATCAGCCAATTTCAGAGCCCTTGAACCATCTAGAGGCACTTGACGATAATCAATTAGTTGCCATTGCGACTTTGGGTTGTCAACAGGCATTCGAACAACTATATCGGCGACACCATCAACGTGTTTACGCCATCTGTTTTCGTCTCAGTGGCCAAACAAGCTTAGCTGATGATATTACTCAAATTTGTTTTATTCGTTTATGGCATAAATTGGATCAATTTAGAGGCGATAGCCAATTTACTACCTGGTTACATCGCTTATGTGTCCACCAAGCCATTAACGAGCTAAAGGCACAACAATCATGGTGGCGACGTTATTTACCGACAGAACAACTTGACCCATCCAATATCCCCTCGGTGACGTTTGATGATTATCATCTATTAGATAAATGCATCGCCAAGTTACCGCAACGTACTCGAATCGTGTTTGTATTGTGTGCTGTTGAAGGCTACCAACATAAAGAAATCGCCGCCCTGCTCAATATTGCCGAAGGAACCAGCAAAGCCCAGTTCCATAATGCCAAACAATTATTACAGGAGATGCTTGCATGAATAAGTCAGCGCAAGACCTCGATAACCTAGTCAAGTCATTACCTTTAGAAATAGAGTCGACAAGCGATTTGTGGCCAGCGATAGCATCGCAGTTAGGTCATCAATATCCACAAAAAAATCTGCAGCGCTACTGGCTTATTGCCGCGAGTGTTACGATTTTTTCTTTATTGGCCTTGCTGATGTGGCAACGCCCGGATGAGAGTTCATTATTGCCACAAACGGCTGCACTAACGGCAACCATGCCACAATCCACTGCGAATACCGAGGTCAGCCTAGCAACACCCTCAACCCAAACAGAAGCAACATTAGCTGAGCTGGTTGATCAAATAGCCTTAACTCATCAAAGCCAATTACAAGCTTTTAATCAAAATCAATACACAGTGAGTTGGCAACTATCATCAACTGATGCACCACAACAACTGCAAGCTGATATTAACCAAGCACTAGCCGAGCTGGATATCGCCTCAAAACAAGTACAAACAGCATTGAAGCAACAACCGACTAATCAACAAATGTGGCAACTATGGCGCTGGATCATGCAACGCCAAATCAACCTATTACAGCAAGGTCAAAAACTGCCATTTATATCCAAGCAAGCATCACAAGGAAATACAATATGAACATGGCTAAATACGTGTTAATCGTGCCGTTAATCGGTATCAGTTTTATGTCAATGGCCAAAGAAACCGTTGACCAACAATTAACTGTCACTGATAACCCTTCGGTCAGCGTTAAAATACAACGAGGTAATGTTGAACTGGTCAGTTGGGACAAAAATAGCATTCAGATCAAAGGTGAACTTGATGAATTAAGCCAAGGCTTATTATTTGAGGTTAACGGCAATAGCGTGATTGTCGAAGATAAATTACCTCGCAGCTATCAGGGCAGTAATCAACAAGGATCACAACTGACCATTTACCTTCCGAAACAGCTTGGCTTAGATGCAGAGGGAGTGTCTGCAAGTTATCAATTAGCACAACTTGATGGCCAGATATCATTAGCCGTTGTTAGCGGAAGTATTACCGCTAAACAACTTAGCGGTAATACTAAACTCACCACAGTGTCAGGCAATATTAATACCTCTGAGTTAGCCGGAAAAATTAACCTCGAAACCGTTTCAGGCGATATCACAGACAACAATAGTCAGGGCGAAGCTGAACTGCGCTTAGTCAGTGGCGAACTAAAAAGTCAAAGCGCCTTTACACAGTTAACTGTCGATCAAGTCTCTGGTGACATCAGCGTCACAGTTAATCAAGTCACTGAGTTGAATGTTGTTACGATCAGTGGTGATGCAAAATTGACTCTCGGGGGAGAGTTAAACAAAGCCCAACTCGAAACCATAAGTGGAGATATGGCACTAACCTTTTCGGCTATGCCTAACAGCAGTTTTATGATTGATGGCGGCCCTGGCGGCAAAATTAATAATCAATTAACCGATGACAAACCGCTAAAACAAAAGTACTCACCGAGCAAAACCTTGCAATTCAAAACTCTAGCAGGTGCAGGCCAAGTGAATATCAATACCATTAGTGGCAAAATCAGTCTAACTCAATAAGTGTAAATAACATTAGCTCGAGGTAAGCTATGCTTATAAAAGACGATTTTCTCGCAATTGATTTTGTATTTGAGTAGAAAGTGCTTTGCAATGAGCAGATAAAAAAGCCCCGGTAATCATTATATGGTGACAACCGGGCATTTTTTTATATTCAAATGATAACTACACAGACTTGACTTCTGCTGCGGTTAAAAAGCGCCATTCACCTGCGGCTAAGTCAGTATTTAACTCGATACCGCCTACCGCTTCGCGGTGTAAATTAACCACTCTATTACCGACGGCAGCAAACATGCGTTTCACTTGATGGTACTTACCTTCGCTGATCGTCAATCGCACATGAGTTGGGTCAATAATATCGAGCAAAGCAGGCTTAGTCAGTCCATCTTCATTACGCAGTTCAACCCCATCAGCAAAGACTTGGATCAAACTGGCATCAATAGGTTCGGCCAATTCAACTAAGTAGCGTTTACCACAATCTTTCTTCGGTGAAGTGATTTTGTGCGACCATTGTCCATCGCTGGTGATTAACACTAATCCAGTGGTGTCGACATCTAATCTACCGGCAATATGTAAGGTGTCCATTTTTTCAATATCAATTAAACTTAATACCGATGGATATTCCTCATCAATGGTTGAACAAATGGTGTCTACCGGTTTGTTTAACATGATGTAACGTTCACCAATGATGCTAATTAACGTGCCATCTAAATGTACTGCCATTTGTGGTAGTACTTTAAAACCTGAGTTTTTGACCACGACACCATCACAGGTAACATCACCACGATGCAAGGCTCTCTTGGCTAATGACCGGGTCAGTTCGGTACTTTCACAGATAAATTTGTCTAAACGCACAATGATTACTCAATCAAAAAATATTGGCACTATTATGCTGCTTACACACATAAATAGAAATCAATCACCGATATTTTTCACTACAACAGTCATTTTTAGTTACATATAGTCACAAAAAACCCCTTAAAAATGCACCTATGCGGCTTGTTTTATAGGCGGATAAGGCCGTAACATACAATTTATAATAAAAGTAATAGCTTTTCCCTTTGGATAAAGGGGTTATTGCTGGATTAAGTGACACTGATTGCAATGCCCCAATGAAGGGCTCTACAAATAAAGCAAAGGAAACAACATGAGAAAATTGGTTATTGGCGGTCTATGCGCCTCGTTAATTGCGGGCTTAAGTGCTTGTAGTAATGACAAAACAGTCGTTACGCCTGCTGCAGATGTAGCAAAAACGGCGACTGCTGCTGCAGTAGAAAAAGCACTTACGTCTGGTATCACGTTTGATAACATCGACAAGTCAGTGCGCCCCCAAGACGATTTCTACATGTATGTTAACGGCGCATGGATGAACAAAGCAGAAATCCCTGGCGACCGTACTAGTATTGGTGCTTTTTACGACTTACGTGAGAACGCACGTGATGATGTTAAAGCCATCATTGAAGATTTAAGCGCGACCCCAAATCTAGCCGATGGCACAGATGAACAGAAAGTGGCTGATTTATATCGCTCATTCATGGATGTTGAAACGCTTGATAAATTAGGTATTGCGCCAATTCAAGCTGATTTAGATAAAATTGCAGCCCTGAAAGATAAAAAAGAATTAACCGCATTTTTTGGTGAAAACCAAGCAAACGGTGGTGGTACACCTTTAGCATTCTATATTGAAATTGATGCTAAAGACTCAAGCCGTTATGCCACACATATTTGGCAATATGGTTTAAGCCTGCCAGAAAAAGATTACTACTTTAATCAAGAAGAACGCTTCGTCAATATCCGAAAAGCCTTCGTTGAGCACATTGAAAAAATGTACAACCTTGCTGGCTTACCAAATGCAAAAGCCAACGCTGAAGCCATTCTTGCACTGGAAACTCAAATTGCAGAAAAGCATTGGGACGTTGTTGAAACGCGCGACAGCACTAAAACATACAATCTATACCAAGTTAAGAATCTGCCAGAATTGGCCTCAGAAATTAACTGGGATGGTTATTTAGCTGCGCTTGGCGGCGACAAGCAAACTGATATCATTATCAACCAACCAAGTTATATCCAAGGCTTAAACGAGGTAATTAAAAATAACGACCTTGATACTTGGAAAAACTACATGACTTGGATGGCATTAACTCATAATGCCAGCAATTTATCTCAAGCATTAGATAACGAGAACTTTGCCTTTTTCTCTAAAACCTTAAACGGTCAAGAAGAACAAGAACCTCGTTGGAAGCGTGGCGTCAGCACTGTGAGTGACACACTGGGCGAAGTGGTTGGTAAAGTGTATGTAAAACGTCACTTTGCACCAGAAGCTAAAAGCCGCATGGAGCAACTAGTTGAAAATCTTCGTGGCGCTTACAGTTCAAGCATTGATTCATTAGATTGGATGAGCGCTGATACTAAGGTTGCAGCAAAAGACAAATTAGCTAAGTTTAATCCTAAAATTGGCTACCCAAACAAGTGGGATGATTACAGCAAATTAACCATCAAAGCAGATGATTTAGTCGGTAACGCTAAACGTGCTGCGATAGTTCAACACAACAAAGATATCGCTAAATTAGGTCAGCCGATTGATAAAGACGAATGGCACATGACCCCACAAACGGTTAACGCCTACTACAACCCAACCATGAACGAAATCGTGTTCCCTGCTGCGATTTTACAACCGCCATTCTTCAACTTAGAAGCTGATGATGCGGTTAACTACGGCGGCATTGGTGCGGTGATTGGCCACGAAATGGGCCATGGTTTTGATGACCAAGGTGCTAAATTTGATGGCGAAGGCAACATGCGTGACTGGTGGACCGAAGCAGACTTAAAAGCATTTGAGTCAAAAGGCAATGCATTAATCGCTCAGTACAATGGTTATCAAGTGTTTGACGACCTACACGTCAATGGCAGCCTAACGTTAGGCGAGAACATTGGTGACTTATCAGGTGTGACTATCGCCTATAAAGCTTACAAAATGTCACTTGACGGTAAAGAAGCACCAGTTATTGATGGCTTAACAGGCGATCAACGTTTCTTCATGGGCTTCACCCAAATTTGGCGGGTAAAAATGAAAGAAGAAGCAATGCGTAACCGCGTTGCAACTGATCCGCATTCACCTGGCCATTTCCGTGCATTAGGTGCCTTATCTAACATGCCTGAGTTCTACAGCACTTATGACGTGAAACAAGGCGACAAGATGTATATCGCGCCAGAAAGTCGCGTAAAAATTTGGTAATTTAAGTCGCTGTGAATATTGACTAAGGTCACAATTCCTCTCAAAAGGGCATCATTCGATGCCCTTTTTTATTAAACCTTGTTCATTCAGCCCCTATTCAGTGAAAAAGCGGTACATTGGATTAACAGACACTATGTGGGAAGCTATTCAATGAATAAGTTGTTTCGTACCTTTTTTATATTCTTAATTTTATTGTCTACTCGTGGTGCTATTGCTCAGCCTAACGAGGTTAAATATAACAAGTTAGCTCCGCCTTCCGATTTTAGTCAAAAATCAGCTAACGATATTGAGCAGCTAATGGCGCTCCATGAGCACAATAATGAGCTTGTTTTACAAGACACTGATAACTTGCACGCTTTAATGAGTCGAGCACCAGTGGCGCAACAAGAACTTATCAGTCTACTCAAGATGATCAGTCAATCAAGCAACACCGACATCATTACTCCTGCCACTAAAAGTTATCAGCGTGCGGCTCAAAAAGTACAAGCGAAATTCAATGGCGACGCCAGTCAACTCACTGATATAGCAAGGGCAAGTGTGGTGGCCGATGACGTTAAAAGCTTGCTATCAAGCTACCAGCAACTGCGTCAACATACCGAAATAGTGCAATTAAAAAACCGTTTTGCACATCCAAAAGTGTCGGGCTATCGCGACTTAAATGTATTGGTGAAATTGCCCGAGAGCCAAATGGTAGTTGAAGTACAGTTTCACTTAAATGATATTGCCCAAATCAAAAGTGGCCCAGAGCATTATGTTTATGAGCAAATCCAACAAATAGAATCCCAAGCTAAAGCCACATCTAGACACTTAAATGACATAGAACAAGCAATGATAGCCAAGCTTCGTCAAGACTCGCACAAGCAATACCATAAAGCCTGGCTAAGTTATAAACGTCAAAGTTTATATAGTTCACAACGACAAGTTGCATAAACACTGATAACTATCCGTTTGATGAACAACTTACACCGCCCTAAGCCTTTTCTCATCATCCAAGTTTCCACCCTTTTAGCGCTCATATGAGCGCTTTTTTTTGGCCAAACAAGATCCGCAACAATCACATCTGCTATACTCGCGCCCATTACAATACGATCTGCTGGACGATGCGATGAATGACATTATTGAACAACTACAAGAATTAAGTGAAACCGTACCGGTACCGCTAGAACTACCGACGTTTGAGCAACTTGTAGAGGTTGAAGAACAGATCTTAATTGGTTTACCCAAGGATCTAAAAGAATACTTACTTTATGCTAGTGATGTTATTTATGGCACGCTTGAACCCGTTACCGCTGCAGATCCATCCTCACATACCTACTTACCTGAAGTAGCCTGCTATGCTTGGTCTATTGGGCTACCCAGAGAGCAAATTGCCATTTGCCAAATCGGTGATAGCTTTTATTGTATTGATGAAGAAAGCCAAGTGTTGTTTTGGAAAAAAGGCCGATTTAGCGATAAGGTTTGGGAATCGTTTTGGCATTGGGCCGAAGATGTGTGGCTTAATCGATAAAACGCATTAATTAAGTCCAATTGCGGCTAATTTACGTCGAAATATAAATACCTAAATAAATCCTTAATACGAGAACGTCCATGTCTAAAAATAGCGGTTTAAATGCAATTGAAATCCAATGTTTACGTCAATCTTTCGGCTTAACAACAGAACAAGTTGCTAGCATCACTAACGCCAGTAATGAAGATGTGTTGTTGTGGGAATCAGGCGAGAAAGAAGCACCAATTCCAGCGCAGAAAAAGCTGTTAGAAATCGATGATATTATCGAAATGCAGGTGCTTAACACTTCTGATGGTATTGAAGAGTTATTTAAAAAAGAACCTAAGCGTCGGTTGGCGTTTGTGGTGTATCCGACACAAGCTCTCTACACCCAATACAATCCAGAATTTTTAAGCTCTTTGCCATTAACTGAATTGTACAATGCCGCTGCGTGGCGGATTAAAAAAGAATGTAAACTCGTGCTTGAAGTGGATGTAAGCTTAGTCGCACTAGATGCTGAAGCCTATAAAGCTTATCGTGCAGATAACGGCATGAGCGAAAGCCGTGAAAGCCGTGCAAAATGGGCTGCAACTCAATTATAAATGTCTCTATGTTGAGCGCTAATAACTAAAAGGAAGCCTCTAGCTTCCTTTTTAATAACCGTTATTGAGTGATATTGGCAAGTGCTTCAGTTTTAGCTAATGCATTGGCTAAAGCTGGACGTTGCTTTAAGCGATTACGAAATGCCATCAGCTTTGGCGGAAGCGTTTGCTCAAATCCCATCGCCCAGCCTAAGGTTTGCGCTAATAAAATATCGGCTATGGTGGGTGAATCGCCACAGACAAAGCCAGTATCTGGCACCCAAGCTTCAGCAATAGCAGCGGCTTGATCAAACTCCCACTTAGCTACGGCAAACATGGCCTCTAATCTAAGTGGTTGTGGTAAGGCAAAGCGATGTTTACCCATACACCACAGTGGTTGTTCAAGCTCACTAATCACAAAACTCACCCAGCGTTCATGAATACCTGACGCTTGCGTACCTGGTTTTGGCAACCAGTTACCTTGTCCGTATTTTTCGGCTAAATAACGCATAATGGCCGCGGATTCGCTTAGCACGAACTCACCCTCGGTGATCACAGGCATTTTACCACTAGGGTTAAGGGCTAAAAATGCTTCTGCTTTATTTTCACCTTTAGCAAAATCGATAGCATGAAACTGCCACTCAACACCTAACTCTTCTAAAAGCCAAGATACGCGCAGCGCACGACTTTTTTGGGTTCCGTATAAGGTAATCATTTAAGCTCCTATAGCGTGAGAATAATGACAATAAAAAAGCCACATTGCACCTTAAGTGAATGTGGCTTTTGTTATCTTATGACGTTGTCATTAGAAGTTCATTGTGACTTTAGTATAAATATAACGGCCTAATGGGTTATGTACACCCATTGCATAACCATATAGATCAGCATCGCCATCGCCAATCGCAAATGATGGCTCTTCATCAAACACGTTATTAACACCTACAGATAGCTTAACCGTGTCATTGAAACGATATGAGCCAGACATATCGACTAACAACTGCGCATCAACTGTACGAGTTTTGTTGTAGTCTTCAAACTCACCGATATAGCTTAAGTTAACGTTAGCGGCAAAGTCATCCATCATCCAGTTAGTTGTTGCTAACCAACGGTGTTGTGGGTACTCGTACTCACCAGTGTAATCAACAGTATTGCCATCAACTTCTTTTTCAAAGCTGATTAAATAGCTGTATTCTAAACCAAACTTGATATCACCATAGCTGTTTAGCTC
Organism: Shewanella sp. SG44-6; assembly: GCF_014164185.1. NCBI lineage: Bacteria > Pseudomonadati > Pseudomonadota > Gammaproteobacteria > Alteromonadales > Shewanellaceae > Shewanella > Shewanella sp. SG44-6. The sequence continues at coordinate 17,570 of NZ_JACJER010000009.1, forward strand.
AAGACCATAATGGCTAGATAAATCTACACCTTGTACTTCTTGTGAACCAATATTGACAAATGCTGATTTGATTACGTCAATCGTACCAAAGGTTTCACCCGCTTTAGGCGCATTTCGTAAACAAATAGTGCTGTTTTGATCACCACAGTGTTCGTTGTAAACATCTAGGTTTTGCAGTGAGTCAATTTTGTTGTCTTGGACGATATTGAATAAATCAAAACCAATATCAAACTGCTGACTTGGGGCCCAAATCATACCCAGGTTCCAAGTCTCAGACTCTTCGGCCTCAAGATCAGGGTTACCAGCAAACACAAAGTTGTAGTCAAGTAGCTCACAATCAACGTTATCAGCAGCACAACGGTAGCTATCGGTTAAAAAGTCACTCTTTTCAGAAGGACCTAAGCCAATTTGCGCAAGCGATGGTGCACGGAAACCTGTAGACCAAGAACCACGTGCAGTGACTTCGTCACTAATGCCCCATTGGAAAGCAACTTTGGGGTTAGTGGTTGAACCAAAATCACTGTAACTGTCGTAACGGCCTGCGAGTTGTAACTCAAAGTTATCAGCAACAGGGATAGAAAACTCAACATAGACAGCATGTTGATCACGTGAGCCAAACGCAGAGACGGCTTCAGTACCAAAAATCAGACCGCGCTGGAACTGCTCATCAGGCACGTCACTGACACTTTCTTCACGATACTCTGCACCAGCTGCCATCATGATATCGCGATCAGCGATAGTAAAGGCTTGACCTGAAATGCTGGCGTCATAAGCAGTAATACTCGACTTACCTTGTCTTACTAGACTTGTGGTGATGCGATCAATCACATCTGGCGAGTTCATCGTGCCGCCAAACGGGTTGTAGTTACCCGCATCAATTTCGGCTTGTAAATAATCGGTTCTTACCCAACCTTGTGAGCGGTCACCTGTTTGAGTCGATTCACTGCGGCCACGTTGCGCTGATACTTCCCAGTCCCAATCATTGATAACGCCACGAAGACCGGCAACAATACGCATGGTATCTGACTCGATATCCCAACGACGTGCACCAGCATCAACTGTACGATAGCGACCAATCTCAATATCTTGTCCAAAAGGATTATTTGGATGAGTACCAGGAACTGTCAAGCCTGCATCTTCATCCAGTGGCGTTGGTGCACCGCCAGCTTCAGAAGTGTTGTGCTGTACAGATAACTCTAAAAATGCAGTTAAGTCTTCACCTAACATATAATCAAACTGGCCAATAGCACCAACACGTTCAGCTGCTGGAATGGTTAAGTTATATGGACCGTAATCAAATAAACAACTCCCACTCGATGTTGCGCTATCAGCAGGACAATCTGGGTCAATGGTTTTCACGTCATTGACATAGAAATAACCAGGGAAGCCGCGTGATGAACGGTAATCTTCACCGCCATAAGGTGACTGGTTTGCAGTGCCAAAGCGGCCCATGTCTTCTGCAGACAAGGTGCCATTGGTAAAGTAATCAAGGATAATTGATGCACTGCCTTTGTCAGCTTTTATGCCCCATACTAGGCTGGCTGTAGTTTCATCATAACCAGTGCCATTGTCATCGCCATAACCCAAGTTAAGTTCAATACCTTCAATATCTTTTCTTAAGACAATATTGACCACACCTGCAATTGCATCAGAACCATAAATGGCTGAAGCACCGTCTTTAAGAATATCGATACGTTCAATCGCCGATACCGGGATATTGTTGATATCAACAAACGAATTTGAAATTCCTTCAGCAAATGCACTTGCTCCAACACGGCGACCATTGATAAGAACCAAAGTCGCATCAGGGCCCAAGCCACGTAAACTGATTGATGCACCACCATTAGCGGTAGAATCTTGACTGTTTCCACGAGTAGAGAAGGCACCTGAACCGTTGGCAGGCATGCGTTCTAATAATTGTTGTAGGTTGTCAAAACCCATATTAGCAATATCGTCTTTATTCAACGATTGTACTGGTGAAGGTCCTTCAATATCAGTCCGTTTGATACGAGAACCCGTCACTTCAATTCGTTCCACTTTTGAATCGGCACCAGCATCAGCAGCTTGTGCAACAAAGGCAATAGGAGCGAGAGATAGAGAGACAGCGATAGCGCAAGCGCTGCGTAAAAGGTTACTTTTTTTCATGATCATCCTTAACGTTAAATTATTGTTTTATATCCATGACTACTGCAAACTGCGGTATGAGCATACCGCTGACAACTTTGTTGGATTGACACAACCAACTTAGGTTAAAATTTAACAAAGTCAATACAATGGCTTAATGTAAATGCAACCAATCACTTAATCAAGAATAAATAGTTAAAAAAAGTGAATTTAAATCTATTTAACAAGGAGGTCATATGAGCGATAAAACACTAGTTAGTGCCCACTTCCACGCAAACCTAGGCCTGTATTGGTTGTTGTCTGGCAGCCTAGTATTTATCCTTAGCTTTATTGGTATTCCATTGTTATTACTATGGTTTCCATTGGGACTATTAGCGACTAGGCATTACATTAATAATATGAGTGCTGAACTAACCGAGCAGAAACTGATTGTGCGTAAAGGCTTATTCACACGGACTGAAAATACCGTTCCATTGGATAAAATCACCGACATGGCACTTATTCAAGGTCCTATTATGCGTATGTTTGACCTTCATAAACTGACCATAGAAACCGCGGGACAATCTTCTGCAGGCGCATTGATTAGCTTAACGGGGGTTGTAGATGTTACTCACTTTAGATCCCAGGTATTGGCACAAAAGTCAAAAATCATGGCACAAAAAGGTAACGCCCCTGCCAATGAAAATACCGATGTACTAATCCTCGACCACCTGCAACAAATGAATGCCACTTTATTGCGCATAGAACAGTCATTAAACGCTAAACCATCAAACTAGGTTTTTTATTATGCTTAAGCAACAAACTGCATCAGACTTACCGTGGATATCTCGCGCAAGCACACTTTTTAAAGCCACTGGACCTGGAATCTTAATGGCCGCCGCCGCGATTGGCGCTTCTCATTTAGTCGCCTCAACTCGAGCCGGTGCAGAATTTGGTTGGCAACTGGCATGGCTCATTTTATTAGTCAATATCGTTAAGTACCCTTTCTTCGCTGCTGGCGCTCGCTACACTGCAGCCACTGATGAAAGTTTATTGCATGGCTATCATAAGCAAGGCCGTGGATATTTGATGCTGTTTACCGGGCTCAATGTGATTGCTGCCATTGCCAGTACCGCTGGGGTATGCATGTTAACTGCGGCAATGTTAACTCAGTTTATTCCGCTATCAATTGACCTATTAGCGCTAATTGTATTGGCCAGCTCGTTAGCACTATTGATTTTAGGCCACTACAAACTGCTTGATAAAATGACCAAAATTATCATGCTAGCTCTTACACTCACCACCCTAGTCGCCGTAGCATTGGCCTTTAATCGTCATAGCGGATTCGGCACTCCAGTGATCAGCGAATCTCCCTGGCAATGGGCGTATGTCGGTTTTTTAGTGGCGATGATGGGTTGGATGCCCGCGCCAATAGAAGTCAGCACTTGGAACTCGTTATGGTTAATAGAAAAACGTAAAAACCAAACGGTGACCGCCAAGCAGGCTATTTTTGATTTTAATTTAGGCTATGTCACCACGGCTGTGTTGGCGATTGTATTTTTAGCGCTAGGCGCATTAGTCATGCACGGCAGTGGTGAGCGTTTTTCTGATTCAGGCGCCACATTTGCCTCACAATTGATCACCCTTTATAGCCAAGTTATGGGTAATCAAAGCCGTTACTTAATTGGCATTGTGGCGTTTTTATGTATTTTTAGCACCACAGTGACTGTGATAGATGGCTACAGCCGCACACTCGAGATGGGCTGGAAATTGTTGTCTAACACCACATCAACACGCAATTATTTAACCCCCATCATGCTCGGGATCAGTGCGCTTGGTTTATTACTTATTCTATTCTTTAAAGGGGCCTTATTACCGCTGCTAGAATTTGTAATGATCCTTGCTTTTATGACCACAGTTATTTTTGCTTGGCTTAACTTCCGGTTAATGACTAGTAACACCTTAGCGGAAAAGCATCGTTATGGTCGTGTTATGGTGGGGCTGTCGTGGATTGGTTTATGGTATTTAGTTGGCTTCGCTATCTTATTTGTTTATTGGTATCTCACAAAATGATCACATCACAATGGTGTAAATACTTAACTGGCTTACAAAAATTCACCCGTTTGTTACTGGCATTAACAGTAACCTCAGTGTCATTTCAACTCAGTGCATTTGCATTAACTGCAGCGGATGTGCAAACCATCATAGATAAGGATTCAAGACCGTTTAGCGGTAGCATTGTCATTAGCGACAATCATAACCGTTATGTTAATTACCAAGCAGGTACCGGCATAACACCAGACAGCATATTTATGCTTGGATCTATTTCTAAAACGATCACCGCCACGCTTGTATTACAGGCGGTGGATCAGAAAAAGTTAGCATTGGGCGATAACATCACAGATTACCTTGAGATCATCACCGAACACCCAATCACGATTAGTCAGCTGTTAAATCATACTTCAGGAATAACACCACCTAAATCAGCGAGTCTTAATGCCGGGTCTCAATTTATACCTGCCAGTCAGTTTAGTTACTCAAACTATGGCTATAAATTGCTTGGCGATATATTAACTCAGGTTTACCAACAACCTTATGGGCAATTGGTTAATCAATTTGCCGTAACCAATCAGCTTGATCTCCAAGCTAATACCGGTTCAATTGCGCAGCGTCAGGCTAAGCAAACACGCTTGGTTGATGGCTATACCGAGCAACAGCAGCAGCGGACACAATTAACTGATTTTACGGTAGACCCTGACTTCATTACATTTGGCGGCATGCAAGCCAGTAGTGCTGCTGTGGTTAAGTTTGTAAATGGTTTACATCAAGGCCAATTTTTATCTGCCACAAGCTATCACGCCATGACCCATGCAAGTACTATCAGGCAGCATCGTTGGGGAGAGGTAGGCTATGGCTATGGTTTGCAAATCAGCCAACAAGCAGGCTTAGTTGAATACAGTCATTCAGGCTATATTCCGGGATACATCAGCTTAATGCTCTATTATCCGCAATCGCAATTAACCGTTGTGATATTGGAAAACACCTCGTGGGATCTGGATAATATCGAGCGTGTTTTTGGTCTACACGACAAGATACGCCAAGCAGTAAGAAAACAATTAACCACATACGAATAATCTGACGGATCAATGATTTCTCGCTATAATAGTGTTTCGTCAATTGACCTAAACCATTTATGCGCCGCCGCGCCAGAGAGCCTTATGATTAACAACGATATTCTTCGCCGTATTCGCTTTGTGTTTGACTATTCAAATGCCAAAATGATTAACATTTTCAGCCAAGCCAATGTAGACATGTCTTCAGAGCAGATTATTGCGCTGTTGAAAAAAGAGGAAGAAGAAGGTTATCAAGCATGTAATGACACATTAATGTGCCAATTCTTAGATGGTTTGATCATTCAAAATCGTGGCTTAAAGCCTGGAGCAGAAGTGCCAGCGCCTTTGAAGCAATTGACCAACAATCTAATATTCAAAAAATTACGCGTTGCACTTGAAATGCGTGAAGAAGATATTATTGCCACGTTACTGTTAGCCGATTTTTCGATGACTAAATCTGAGTTAGGTGCGTTATTCCGTAACCCAGATCATAAAAACTATAAGCCATGTGGTGACCAAGTGTTAAGAAACTTCGTCAAAGGTTTATCAGTCAAACATCGCGGCAAGTAATATTCGCCTAGATATTGAGATAATGCTTTATGAATGCGTAGCTTAGGCTACGCATTTTTGTTTTTAGCGTTTACATATAAACAACCAAAAATGAGAGATGAATAAAAATACTTAAGAATAATGTGATTTGACTCACTTAACAGACCACAAAAAAGATCAGACGTGATAATCTATAATCGTAAGAAAACCAGCCCTATTCTAATAATGATCTAACTGGATCTAACACATTAAGGTTCCCCATGGACGATAACAAACGCCCCCTCTATCTTCCTTTTGCTGGCCCGGCCATTCTTGAATCACCACTGCTTAATAAAGGCAGCGCATTTAGTGAAGAAGAGCGGGTATTTTTTAATCTTGAAGGCCTCATTCCTTGGGTTATTGAAACCATTGATGAACAAGCTTCTCGTGCGTACGAACAATTTAAAAACTTCACCAATGATCTCGATAAACACATCTATTTACGCAATATTCAAGATACTAACGAAACCCTATTTTATCGTTTAGTACGTAATAACATTAGCGAAATGATGCCGATTATCTACACGCCCACGGTAGGATTAGCCTGTGAACGCTTTTCTAAAAACTATCGTCGTAACCGTGGCTTATTTATTTCATATCCGAATAAAGATCGCATTGATGATATTTTAAATAACTCAACTCGCCAAAAAGTGAAAGTCATTGTGGTTACTGATGGAGAACGTATTCTCGGTTTAGGTGACCAAGGTATTGGCGGTATGGGGATCCCAATTGGTAAGTTATCACTTTACACCAGCTGCGGCGGAATTAGTCCGGCCTATTGCTTGGCAGTCACATTAGATGTGGGTACCGATAATCCGCATTTAATCGAAGACCCTATGTACATGGGCTGGCGTCATCAACGTATTGGCGGCGAAGAATATACTGAATTTGTTGAAGCTTTCATGCAGGCTGTGAGCCGTCGTTGGCCAGATGCGTTAATTCAATTTGAAGATTTTGCGCAAAAAAATGCCATGCCATTGCTTGAGCGTTATAAAGATCAATACTGTAGTTTTAACGATGATATTCAAGGTACAGCAGCAGTTACTGTTGGGTCACTTCTTGCGGCATCTAAAGCGGCGAAGAGTAAGCTTAGCGAACAACGGATTACCTTCTTAGGTGCGGGCAGTGCGGGTTGCGGTATTGCTGAAGCGATTGTGGCACAAATGGTTTCAGAGGGCATTAGTGAACAACAAGCTCGTTCACAAGTCTTTATGGTTGATCGTTGGGGGTTATTACTTGATAACATGCCTAACTTATTACCATTCCAACAAAAGTTAGCTCAACCTTGCTCTACGATTGAAGCATGGGAAAATTACAGCGACAATATTTCGTTACTTGATGTTGTGAATAATGCTAAGCCTACAGTACTCATTGGGGTATCTGGTTCGCCAGGTTTATTCACTGAAGAAATCATTAGAGCAATGCACAAGCATTGTAAACGTCCAATTGTATTCCCATTATCGAATCCAACGAGCCGCGTTGAAGCGACTCCTAAAGATATTTTACATTGGACATCAGGCCAAGCATTAGTGGCAACAGGCAGTCCATTTGAACCTGTCGTTGTGAATGATGAGACCTTTGAGATAGCGCAATGTAATAATAGCTTTATCTTCCCAGGCATTGGCTTAGGAGTATTATCTTGCGGCGCGAAGCGTGTGTCTGACGAAATGCTCATGGCATCTAGCCGTGCATTAGCAGAGTGTTCACCTCTAGGTAAAGAGGGAACTGGGTCGCTATTGCCACGCTTGGAAGATATTCAATCTGTCAGTAAATATATTGCTTTTGCCGTTGCTAGAGCCGCCATTGATCAAGGTTTGGCACTGCCCTGCACTGATGAATTACTGCTGCAATCAATTGAAGCTAACTTCTGGGAACCTGAATACCGTCGTTACAAACGTACGTCATTCTAAATTATTGATAAGCTTGGTTAAGTTATCTTTAACCATAAAAAATCCCAACCTGAGTTGGGATTTTTTGTTTCTAGCAAACAATTAATTTATCTGCCCATAATCTTTGGTTATATATTTGGGAACGCCAAACTTAAGTGCACATAATTAGGCAGACATGACTAATTTAAAGCTATTCAATAATGGTCTGTCAGTACGCGCTTTTTTAAGCTTACGTATACACTCTCTCAATGATTGCTCGGCTAAACGGCCAAATACACCATCATATTCATTATTGTTCATTTCTTCTTCAGAGTCGGCACTATCAGCAATTTCTTGCGCAACACGGCTTAACTGCATCCACGCATTGGCAATGTAAAAGCCATGAAACTCCGCTTTAGTCATTAACTTTTGCGCACTCGCTGGCAAACCATTCCATGCATTGGCAAACGTATTGGCTTTGTCGTCAATAAGTTCGCTAAACAAACCTTCATAAGCCTCAAGCAAGGTTTCAGGTAACTTATCCATCGGCAACACTTTATTGGCTACGTTATACGAAATTTGTTTTGCGACTTCTTGATACTGCGGGTCAACTTTTGTCATGTTTTTCTCTCTAAAATCTGCCACTAATGTACACGCCGTAAGTGTCTGATGAGGCAATTGGAACAATACTAATCCCTTTATAAGGGTCGGTGAAATACCACCCCGCCACGATACCAATGGCAGCACCAGCCAATACATCTTCCACATGATGTTGATCACTGGCAACACGCGTATATGCTACATAAGAAGCTACCGCATATGATGGAATGCCATATTTCCAGCCGTAACGCTGGTTGATAAATGTCGCTGCAGCAAAGGTATCGGCACTGTGACCAGATGGAAATGAATCATTACCACTGCCATCTGGGCGATCTTTTTCTATACCGTATTTCAGTGCTTCAACTAACAATCGACTTGATACACCGGTTTTAACTAATTGCCAAGCACCTTGATAATCATCTTCGACAATTAAACTTCCTGCCAATGCAGTGGCCGGAAGTAATATGTGCAAAGCGTCACCCGATGTTTCCAGGCTTCCTTCAGCATGACAAGGCGATAATGCTATCAGCAAACTTAATCCGATAAATTGCACAATTCTCTGCAACATTTCTATCTCTGTTTATTTCCAAAGGCGTCTTTATACTCGTCTAGATAACTGAATGCAAATAGCCCTGAGTCGCCAGAAAAATACCCTTAACAGTGAATAAGATTAACATATTGATAAAAATAAGATTATTGAACAATAACGCAAGGCTATAATTTAATCACAAGACTTTTCAAGTCGAAGTCTGTTAGTCTTTGTCACATAGAATTAACAATAACAACTTGAGAAAATGCATCCTTGCCCACTTTAAAGCTAAGCAGCATTATTCATATCATTATGCTTGTCTGTGCCATAGGATTTAGCAGCATTGCTTATGCTAATCCAGTGAAGAATTTACGCGCCGATGAAATTTATACACTATTAGACAGTGGTAACTTTATATCCGATGAAGATAATCGTAAATTACTCAGCGAGTATAAAAGTATCTTGTCGGATGACGATATTATTCGCCAAGAACTCTATATACGTCTTAATTGCTGGAGTTTGCCGGCGAACACAACGGAAGAAATGCAAGCCGCGGTTAAATATGCCGATAAATACCTGCAAATATATCGTCAGCCAGCCCCCTCTTTAATCCAGATTGATCTGCAGTATTGTAAGGCTTGGTTTTTGTATGCGCAGGGAGAAAGTGACAGCTTATTTGCCGACCTAAATACAGCGATACTTAATGCTTATAAACTTGAAGACCCGCGCTTGATTGCGGATGGCCGAAGCACTAGAGGTGCAATCCTATCTTATTTAGGTAATTTTTCTGAAGCACTCGAAGATCTTATTACAGCGCAAAACTTATATGAGTCTCTTAATTTAACTTATTGGGCAAATGTTAATTTAGGTGAGCTGGCCAATAGTTATCGCCGTTTTGGCGATGCCCGGACCGCATTAACATATCAAATAAAACTCGAAAATAGTTATCTCAAAAATAAACAGATTTATGAAGCCAATCTCACCAATAATCAAATTGCGCTGTCATTAGAGAAGCTTGAACGTTATGAAGAAGCCATTGAACGCTTCCAAAAAACGCGCGATTTTTGGTTAACAGAAAATAACCCCATTGCTGCTGCGGATGCATCTATTAGTATTGCCGGTAACTTAATCAGCTTAAATAGACTTAAAGACGCTGAGGTGATTCTGCATGATGCTCAAAAGGTGATTACACCCAAAAATGATAACAGTTATAGCTACATGAATTTATTTATGGCCAAGGTGCATTACCAGCAAGAGCTTTATCAGCAAGCATTAATCGATATTGACCAGGCTGAAAAAGCATTTAATTTCAGTAATAATATCCGTGGCCTCAATCAAGTGTTGCAGCTAAAAAGCGAAATATATCAAGCCTCACAACAATGGCAACTGGCGTATGAAACCCTAAAATTGTTTGTCGAGTCACATCTATCATATGACAAAAAAGTACTTTCAGAGCGCAATGCGGAGATGCAAGCTCGATTTGATAACAACAAGATTCAAACTGAAAATACAATGCTTATTCAAAGGGATAAAGAAAAACAGCTGCAATTGGACATCATGAAGCGCAATGAAGACATGCAGATCATTATTATCAGCTTAGTCGCGATCATTTTAGTGATTGTATCTATCTTCGCCTACAAACAACTGCTCAGAAAACGACTGTTTAGGCGTTTAGCGCTCACCGATGAACTGACCAAAGTAGCCAATAGACGTGATTCACATTCTCAAGGTAATTACTTTTTAAAAATCGCTCAGCAATCATCCACGCCATTATCATTGATTTCATTTGACGCTGATAACTTTAAAGCCGTTAACGATACATTAGGCCACGATATGGGCGATAAAGTACTGGTAAAACTAGCGGCAATTAGTACAAGCATGATGCGTGACACTGATGTGATTGGTCGAGTTGGTGGTGAAGAGTTTTTGATTTTATTACCGAATATCGACAAAGCAAAAGCCATTGAGATTGCTAATCGCTTAGTCGAGACCATAGCAAAATATGATTGGTCACAAATCTCGCCTAATTTGCATCAAACAATCAGTGCCGGAGTCGCCAGTTACACCAATGAAACAGAGTTGTCGCCATTATTGCTAAAAGCCGACAAAGCGCTCTATTCTGCCAAAGCTGCCGGCCGAAATTGTGTAAAAGCCGAGTAAAACGCGTATAATTTCCATGTGTTTACTTAATGATAGTGTTATGACAACAACGACCCCAGTATTAACGCCTGATCCAATTACCGATCCTGAGATCAATTCAATCCCCGAGCCTTGTCCATTGACCGCGGCTCAGCTTGATGTGCTCAATAGACAGATCAAGCTTTGGGGTAAAGAACTTGGTTTTGCTCATATTGGTGTTGCTGATGTCGACTTAAGCCAACATGAGGCAGTATTACAAGATTGGTTAGATAAAGGTTACCACGGTGAGATGGCTTACATGGCTAATCATGGAATGATGCGGGCTAGACCCGCTGAATTACATCCAGGAACCATTAGAGTCATTTGTGCCCGGATGGATTATCTGCCGCCTGACGCTGGCTTTGCCAGTAATTTAACCGACCCCAATCTTGGTTATATTTCTCGCTATGCCGGTGGACGTGATTATCATAAATTAATCCGCCAACGGCTTAAAAAACTCGGTGATAAAATTCATCAATATTGCCAACAATTCGACTTTCACAACACAGATTTTAGACCGTTTGTTGACTCTGCACCGATTTTAGAACGTCCATTAGCCGATAAAGCGGGACTAGGCTGGACGGGCAAGCACTCACTCATTTTACACCCTGATGCCGGCAGTTGGTTTTTTCTCGGCGAGTTATTAATTAACTTACCTTTGCCGTTAGATATCCCAATCGAAGAAGGCTGCAACACTTGCGTAGCCTGCATAAAGTCATGCCCAACAGATGCGATTGTCGAACCCTATGTGGTCGATGCAAGGCGATGTATATCTTACTTAACCATTGAATTGCAGGGCGCTATTCCAGAAGAGTTTCGTCCACTCATCGGCAATCGTATTTATGGCTGTGATGATTGCCAACTCGTGTGCCCAGTTAATGCTAAAGCACCACTGACCCAAGAGACAGATTTTCATACTCGCAGTGCGCTTATTCAACCCGATTTACTGACTCTATTTGCGTGGTCTGAAAGCCAATTTTTAAGCCAAACAGAAGGCAGCGCGATTCGCCGAATTGGCCATAAACGTTGGTTACGTAATATCGCGATAGCATTAGGTAATGCTCCGGCTAATCCGGCCATTATTAGCGCATTAGAGCAACGTAAACACAGTGATGAAGTGGATGGCATGGTGCTTGAACATATTGAATGGGCATTAGTGCAACAAATACAAAAAGCGCCACAGTCGGCGCTTTCACGTAAAACTCAACGAGTGATCAGATCAATCCAAAAGGGTCTACCCAGAGATGCATAAACCACATGCGACAACTAAGCATTAGGGTCTAAGGTAAAACCCACTTTAACGGTGACTTGCCAGTGAGCCACTAAACCTTCTTCCAAGTGACCACGGGTTTCGATAACTTGAAACCAGCGCAAATGTAATAAACTTTTATTGGCTTCTGCAATCGCATTTTTGATCGCCTCATCTGAACTGATCGGTGATGAACCCACTAGCTCAATGACTTTATAAGTGTGACTCATAATCGCTCCTTTTGTTAACTGAAAGACGTATTTTGAGTGTAGTCAATAATGGCTCAGTTCACAGCAAATAGGCTCAATGAGTCCGCAGTGAATACCCCATCAGCCAGTATCGCAAGGTTGAGAAGTTAATCACAGAGTTCTGCAACAAAGCCGCAGCTCCAGCGATCAGCTGGTGGAGCACAATGACCCATTGTGATCAGCATCATGCTAATTAACATTGGCGTCGAAGCACTTTAGTCGCTTCAACCATATTGCGCAGCGCTGGCTCTACTTCATCCCAAGTACGGTTTTTTAAACCACAATCAGGGTTAACCCATAATTGTTTCACCGGCACTTTCTGCGAAGCTTTAGTAATAAGGTCAACCATTTCGGCTACCGTTGGAATATTGGGCGAGTGAATGTCATACACCCCAGGACCTATTTCGTTCGGGTAACAAAAATCTTCAAACGCATTCAATAATTCCATCCGTGAGCGCGATGTTTCAATGGTGATCACATCAGCATCCATAGCCGCTATGGCATTAATGGTGTCATTAAATTCGCTGTAACACATGTGAGTATGGATTTGAGTTGCATCGTCTACACCAGCCGCCGACAACTTAAAGGCATCTACTGCCCAAGTTAAATAATCTGCCCACTGGCTCTGTTTAATCGGTAAACCTTCACGAAATGCTGGCTCGTCAATTTGAATAATGCCAATGCCGGCTTTTTCTAAATCGATCACTTCATCGCGCACCGCTAACGCAAGTTGATTGGCAATATCTTGACGAGGGATATCTTCTCGAGCAAACGACCAATGCAAGATGGTCACTGGGCCTGTTAGCATGCCTTTGACAGGCTTGTCGGTTAAACTTTGCGCATAGGTAGCCCAATCAACCGTCATCGGCTTAGGACGTGATACATCACCATAAATTAGCGGTGGTTTTACACAACGAGAGCCATAACTTTGCACCCAACCAAATAGAGTAAAGCCAACACCATCGAGCTGTTCACCAAAATACTCCACCATGTCATTTCGTTCAGCTTCACCGTGCACTAATACGTCAATACCGAGTTTAAGTTGACGACAAATGGTGTCCTGAGTGACTTGCTCAAGCTGTAATCGGTAATCAGTGTCATTGATTTCGCCTTTACGCCAGCGTTTGCGTAAACCACGAATCGCAGGCGTTTGCGGAAATGAGCCTATGGTGGTTGTGGGAAGTAATGGCAGTGCTAGCTTCTGTTGCTGAGCAATAATACGCCGAGCAAAAGGGCTATGACGTTCAAAATCACTCGCAGTAAGCTGTAACACACGTTGAACAACCTCTTGATTAGTTGCAGCAGCTGTGGCTAAACGCCTTTGCTGGCAACGATCAATAATCACTTGGCTGCTTTGTGAATCTTGATCGTTAATTAACTGCTGAATGTCACTAAGTTCAAACAGTTTCTGTTTGGCAAATGCTAATTGTCCCCGTAACGGACTGATCAGTTGCGTCTCGACGTCAACATCAACCGGACAATGTAACAATGAACATGAAGGTGCAATCCACAAACGATCGCCCAACGTGGTCGCTAATTCTGCCAGCTGATCAGCAATAACATCAACATCGGCAGCCCACACGTTGCGACCATTAATCACTCCAACCGATAAAACTTGTTGGCTGCCGAGCGCTTTGATAAACGCCTCAACTTGTTGTGGTGCTGTGACTAAATCAAGATGCAAACCATCAACTGGTAATGCACTCACCAATGCTTGATGATGGCCAATAGAGCCATAATAACTGGCAAGTAATATCTTCAATGATGCCGGTTTTTGTTGCGCTAAAAATTGATAACTGTGGCGAATGGCTTGCTGCCACTCCTCGGTTAAGTCTGCGGCTAATACTGGCTCATCAAGTTGTACCCAACTCACACATTGGTCTGCAAAACGTTGCAAAATCTGCTGATAAACCGTCAGTAGCTGCGGTAATAACGATAGCTTGTTAAACTCAGTCAGGCTTTTCGATAAATACAAATACGTCACTGGGCCAAGCAATACCGGTTTTACTTGATGACCGAGTTGCTGCGCTTCACTGACGTCATCAAACAACTGTTCAAAGGCAATCTCGAAGCTTTGATCAGCGCTTAATTCAGGCACTTGATAATGATAGTTAGTGTTAAAAAACTTGGTCATTTCTGCCGCACAAGCATGTTGGCCAGTTTGCGATCGGCCACGGGCAACACGAAATAAGGTGTCTATATCGATAGGCGCTTGGCTGCCATCGGCTTGAGTAGCTCGGTGGCGATCTGGGATCACATTTAAGGTGGCACTTAGGGTTAATACTTGGTCGTAATAAGCAAAGTCGCCTACTGGAACTAACTCAACGCCGGCATCTGCTTGCCACTGCCAATGCGTTTTTTTTAATTCACTGGCGACCTGTTTCAGTTCAAATAATGAGATTTCTGCGCGCCAATAACGCTCAAGTGCAAACTTCAATTCACGCTGACGTCCAATGCGGGGAAATCCTAAACTTGAAATTTTCATGCTGCTTTCCTTTTCGTTGAAGCAAAATTTATAGCCATTTATGCAGAAAAACCCGCATAGGCGTCTGGACGTCTAGACGTTTATTGTGCTACTCTGCTGTCAAGCAATCGAATTGATTTCATCGGCTAGTTGAGCAAGATTCATGTGGAGAGAAAATGATAGAGCTTAGACACCTTCGCACCTTGATGGCGTTAAAGGAAAGTGGCAGTTTAGCGGGTGCAGCTAAAAAACGATTTGTAACCCAGTCGGCGCTTTCTCATCAAATAAAAGAGTTAGAAACACGGATTAACTCAACTATTTTTGTTCGTAAAAGTAAACCGTTAACGTTTACTCACGAAGGTTCACGTCTGCTGAATTTAGCGGAAGAAATCTTACCGAAAGTGATTGCAACCGAATCTGATCTTAAGCGCGGTTTAGAGGGTGAAAGCCAACAACTTAAGCTCGGCATTGAATGCCACAGTTGTTTTCGTTGGTTAATGCCGGTTATTGAACAATTTAAACAATATGCGCCAGCAGCTCAAATTGATATTTCAAGTCGTCATTTATTTGATTCACTCAATGCGTTGGAAACGGGGAGTTTAGACATAGTGCTCACCTCTGACCCAGTGCCTGGACATAGCGTAGCTTATCAACATCTATTTGATTTTGAAGTAAAGTTAGTCGTTGCCAGTGATCACGCATTGGCGACGCAAGCCTTTGTAACCCCAGCTCAATTGGCAAAGCAAACTTTGATCAGTTACCCAGTGCCTCTAGCGCGTTTAGACATATACAAACACTTTTTAGAGCCCGCTGGTATTGAACCTGGTGAGCAAAAACAATGCGACTTAACCTCAATGTTATTGCAGCGAGTTGCCTGTAATGATGGCGTAGCCACCCTACCAACTTGGTCTATTCGAGAAAGTCAGGGGCTGAGTCTTACGGCGGTAAAATTAGGCGCAGAAGGACTAAAACGTCCATTGTTTGGCGCGTATCGCCGCGATGCCACCAATGCAAATTTAATTCAACAGTGGCTCGAGCTGGTAGCAAGTGAAGGTATAAATTTACAGCGGGTTGATTAATAAACCTCTTTTAGATAACACGCGTCGAAGCACAAGTCCTGGAGAATCAGGGTTTTGTGTTTGGCGTAAGTTATGGGCAATTAAAAATTCTTCGCGTAAATCGTCATCCAATCCTAATGCATCAAATGCATCAAATGCATCAAGGGATAATTGTTGTTGCTGGTTATCAATCAGTGATTTTAATACTTTTAGTGACACGGGGCGAGACAGCTCTGCATTTAAATAGGCAAAAGCCGTTAATACAATCACCTGACCAAAAACACTAAATAATGCTAAGGTTTGCATTTCATCCGCATCAATTTTGATGTTATCACCGGTTTCAATCTGCTCACGTAACTGTTCTAAACAATCATCTGCAATCGTTTCATTTAAGGCCCAATAACCTTGAACTAATTTTTTGTAAGGTTCAGAAAGTTCATCAAGGCGTTCTTTAAGATAAAATGAAAATGCATATCGATAGATATTCACTTGGCCTAAACGAATTAAGCAATCTTTAACACTGCGACTTTTAGTCGATATCATTCCAGCTGAATGGGCGCTATTAATGCGCAATAACAAGTGTGCAGCCAATGCCGGATCAGCAGAGACTATATCGATTACGATTCTAATATCAGCTTCGTTAATCAGGGCTTTTTTTAATGGAATTAATATGCCACGACGACCAATGACTTGCTCTTCATTGCTAATAATAGCTTTAACTTGAGTAAAAACTTGTTGCTCAAGACTCGTCATATCTATCGATTACCTTTTTTAAAATTAACACACTGTTAATCAATTTAACGGTATATTAAAACGAAAGCCAGCGATAGTTCACTGGCTTTCATAAGTAATAATTTACTGGCTGTTGTGACTAAGACTTGATCAACTAAATTATCTAGAAACGATAACCCGCTGTAAGTCTAATTGAACGACCAGTACCTGAATAATAGCCACTGCCATAAGCAGAGTAATACCCTGTGCCGACATAGTCTTCATCAAGTAAATTATCAACACGTAAACTGGCATTCCACCCTACATAGCTGTAATTCAACGCAAGGTTGGTTAATACATAACTGTCTAACTTATCGCCAGTATTGCTGTTGTCGCCTTCCATGTAACGCTCGCCAGTGTAAACACCTTCAACAAACGCTTGCCAATGAGCAGATATGTCGTAACTCATATAAGCTTTACCAGAGTGCTTGGCCACCCAAGATAATGCTTTACCGTCGTTCTCGCCTTGAGTGAATTCTGCATCAATATAGTCGTACGACGCACCTAATAACCAATTCGTTGAAAGCTGCACATCATAAGCCGTGCTTATACCAAAACGACGTGATTTATCAGCGTTAACGTTAGCACCGCCACCATAAGGCCCATCAGTTCGACCACCTTCGTAAACAATCTCATCTTCTAATTCAAGTTGATAAGCATTGATCTTCAATGTTTGAGTGGCAGTGGTATAATCCCAACCCGCTTCATAAGAGCGACCCGTTTGTGGATCTAACCCTTGAGTTGTCAGCGGTGTATAAGCTTGTTCATCGACTTTGGCAAAGCGGAAGTTATCATTAGCACGAACATAAAAACGATGTTCGCTGCTCGGACGATAATTAACACCAAACTCAAGTGCATGGGCGTCATTATCAATTTCAATACGGTTAGGATAAAGTAACTGATCATACAAATCGTCAGTCACTTCCGAGTAACGGCCACCTACTACATAAGATAATGTCTTGGTAATAGGCACTGATGCTTGAACATAAGCACTACGTTGAGTCTGTTTATTATTGCGTTGAATAGAAGCCGTATCAAAATCTGCTTCACCTGTACTCACATCAATGCCGGTGACCAAATTCAAGTCGCCATGATCTAAGTGATAATTGGCGGTCGCTTTAGGCGAAAAGCTTAATAAGTCACGCTCAATTCGCCCTTCACTGCCATATAACAGACTGGTGATTAACGTGTCAGAATAGGTTAAATCGGCACTCAATGCCCAAATATTATTTAACTGGTACTGATAGCCACTGCGTAATGCGGTGGTCATTTCATGAGTGAATTCACCCTCAGAAAAAGGAGCCACTTGACGAGGATTGGCTTCATATTGCGCTAAGGTCAGTGCGCCTGGTACTTGACGATCATTATCAAAATAATTAACTTCGACAAAAAAGTCTTCTACGTCAGTTTGATACTGAATGCGACCTAAAATAGAACTGGTGTCATTGTCGTTATTGTCGCGGTAATTATCACTTTTGTTATAACTCGCCGCTAAAAAGTAACGCCATGCATCATTGATAGCACCCGAAATATCACCTTTAGCTTCATAAGTGTCAAAACTGCCACCACTGACTTGTATGCCACCACTGGTTTCTGTTGGTGCTTTAGTAATAATATTGATAACGCCGCCAACAGCTTGATCGCCATATAACACACCAGCACTACCAGATAGAATCTCAACTCGCTCAATTAAGTTAATTGGAATAGATTCAATACTCGGTGCTGCAATATCAATGTTATTCAGTCTGCGTCCATCGACTAAAATCAGGGTGTTATTCGCCGCTTGCGAAGCTGAAAATCCGCGCATAGAAAATACTGTTCCCGAATTATTATCCGACACCTGAATACCAGATTGTCCACGTAATAAATCGGTTAAGTTAGTCGCGCCGCTCATTTGAATGTCAGCAGCATCAATCACATTGACGTTGGCAGCAATATTTAATGGCTTAGCAGCATTACGACCAATAACCACTAGGGTTTCATCCATGCTGATTGCTGAAGATGAAGAAGATGTAGCCGCTGAGTCTGCTGCCATAGCATTCACACTGACTACACTGAAGAATGCACTTAATAGCAATGCAATTTTTGTTGGTTTAGTACCCATTTACCTTTAACTCCTGAAAGGAAAAATGGGGCAAAAGTGCCGCAATATAGATGACGACTGTTGGCAAATCTACAGATCAATTCTTAGGGTATGCCAACGAGCGGTATTATATTACATTTCGAGATCTGCCCACCGAAATCATCGAAATCACCTTTAAGGCCGGTCTCCGGACTAAGGCTGTGGTGCTAAGGCCTCAATGGCATAGCACGCGCGAGTCTAGATGATTAACGCAATCGAGTTGCGCACCTGACTCTCACCAATCACCGTTGCGGGGGCAGTACCAGACTTGCACTGGTTTCCCGATTATCCTGCTGTGGGATATTGACCCACGGCAAGCACCATAAAGATTGACTCACTCACCTCAACGCTGATTTAGCCTTTAGGTGAGCGATTAAAATAACATGAGGCTCAGCTCAACATTAAAAAATATGTCTTTGGTTATGACAAGCTTGTATTAAGTCACTGCGTGCTAAACGTAACCGTTTGCGCAGCAAAATAATAACGCGGCGATTATAACGGATCCTAAGGTGTACTTCATACTTACAAAAGGTAATCTCACAGATAATTCAACTTAATGATAAATAAACTCATAGATTGCTATGGTCTTAAAGGCTAAGCGAACTGTTGAGCACACATTTACATTCGTAAACATCAAGATGTAAAGTTGAAACTTGGATACAAATAAGTGTAAATGAGATCTTCGGGTTAATGTTCAACACCGAGAAAAAATGATTAGGGCTGGGTCATAAACTGACGATAATTATCGATAGTGATAGGTGCAGTATCAGGAGTAAATATGTCGGTACGAATAGATTTATGAATAAGGTAGACATCATCGTCGTCACTTATTACCGTAAAATAGCCCATTTCACCTTGTAAAGGGGATATAAAAGACGTTTCAATCACAGCTGAAGCGCTATGAATATTAGGCATACTGGTACAACCTAATAAACCATGCACAGCCTCGAGGCCATCCACCTTAGAACTGCCGAGCTGTTGATAAATAACCTGCCCTTGGCAATGTTGTCGATAAGTGTCAGCCATTGAATTTAAAAATTGTTCTGGTTCAACGTCATCGGCTAAGCCCTTAAAGCCTTGCATACAGACTAAACGAGACCAATTATTTAACGACTCATCACTAGGAACAAACTCAGCCATGGTCATATCACCACGTTTTTCATTAAAGGCAAGCTTCCAATCCAATGGTGGTAAAAAACCAAACTTCGCAGACAGCTTTGTCAGTTGCTGAACATCATCAGACATCACAGCAGTAGCTGATGAATGACCAACTTCACCAAATGTCATGGGGATTTGAGAGGTAGCAGATGCACTACTCGGGAACAGGAACAATATCCCTATGCACCCCGAGCAGCCAATAATTGCAGCAATCTTGTTCATCCAAATGAATCCTTATTTGGTCAAGATAAAGATAAGTTGATCGAAACCATTCTAATTGAGCATATCCTATCCTGAACATACAAAAATTGAAACTTATCTATAACATTTACATCTTGGATAACATATTAATTAAACGTTTCGTCATCTTCAGCATCATCTTCAGCGTCGAAAAGTTCTTCTTCGTCGATAGCTGATTCAGCAGCAATGGCCGCGGCTACGCTTTTAGCTTTAAGGTGTTTCTCAGTTTTACGCTTGTTACGATCAGCTTGCTTAGCTAAAAAACCTTGCAGTGATTGCTCGCCCCATGCAATGGCTTCAGCTTCTGTGGCAAAACCATCTTGGCTTTTTGATACTATGGTTTTAGTCGCTGTCATACGACGAGTAATTTCAGTTTTCCACGTGTTTTCAATTTGAATAACACGTAAAGCATACTTTTTGCTATCGCTCATAATCTATTCTTTCCTAACTTAAGGTATCACAGGCTTAAACCCATGAAATTTCAGCCGCGCAGTGTACTCGAAACGCACGAGTTTGGGCAGCTATTTAATGGCTGTTTTTTCAGCTTATTCAAAAAACTTATCCAGTGACAAGGAGAATATTGCCACTGGAAAAGCAATGATGAATAAAATATTGCTGCTACACCATTATTGTTTGACTAATTGGTTGGAGCCAACAATCATCATTTCGCATTTATGGCAGTCGAATACTAACTTCAATTTATCTTTGCCAACATCTAAAAACATCGGATCAGCTTTAATACCTTCAACTTCTTTCGGGCATAGATTAAAGCTGTAGCGGAGACAATGTTTGGTCACCATTAACGGCGCATCATGTAACACATTATTTTTTTCATAGGTGTCTTCAATTTGAATCACCCCATGTTGATGATAAAACGATTTGGCTTTTTCGTTGGCAACATTGGATAAAAAGCTCAATGCTTTTTGTGGAAAACGCGCCGTTTTATCATGCACCCACCGCTCAGGTCGTTGGTAACTGGCAACCCTTGCCGCCATTAATGCACTTACGGCATCGCGGCGTAACTCATTGACCACAGAGGCAGGTAAAAACCACATGGTTTGTGTCAGCAAATTAATCTTATTCAGCACAAAGTCGCTACTGCCAAGTTTACTAAGTTGTTTTTTCAAATTTTCAGCGGTTTTAGCCTGATCATTAGCAGGAGCTTTATCGCACACTAAAGTGACGGTGGCACTAATATTATGCACATCGGTAATCGTTAAGCCTACGCCGTCATCAGTATCAAAGAATTGCATATCGACAGCAATTTTACGGCTAGCTGAATCTTTGTTGAGGATAGCTTCGAACTTATGATCAAAGTTTCGGAACATCATCACCCCAATTTTAAGATCTTTGGGCACTTCAGTTAAATATAAGGTGTTGCCCTCTGCGCGGTTGATGCGTACACCAGAGAGTTTATCGTCAGACAAACGCTGAGTTTCATAATGCTCAACAAAGAAACACAGACCATCACCATTGTTAAAGTGAATGTCTTTACCACTTTCACTGGTATCGATTTTAATAAAGTCTTTACCGACATGAGTAATTCGGCCCACTTTTTCACCAATAAACTTAGGCGAACTAAAATGCTCAATCGCCTCGGTCCGTTCATTAACAAAATAATCGGTTTTACCGCGGTTAAAGCTTTTATCAGGATCGGGAGTAAAATTAAATTCGCAACGACCATGAGAGATAGATTCAAGATCGGCACGCTTGGCAATAATCGCATCAAGCTGCTGGCGATAATGTGCGGTAACATTCTTAAGGTAAGTAATGTCTTTTAAACGGCCTTCAATTTTAAACGAGCTAATACCCGCATCAATTAACGCCTCTAAATTATCCGTTTGATTATTATCTTTTAATGACAATAAGTGCTTATTTTCGGCTAAGACCTCGCCTTCACGCGTGGTCAAATTACAGGGTAATCGACACATTTGTGAACATTCACCGCGATTAGCACTGCGATTAGAGTAAGCGTGACTTAAATTACACAAACCACTGTAGCTGACGCACAGAGCGCCATGAATAAAGAACTCTAACTTCATTTTTGTGCTGGCTGCGATATCACGAATTTGGGGAATATTCAGCTCGCGGGCTAACACCACCTGAGAAAAACCAACTTGCTCAAAAAATACCGTTTTTTCTGGGCTGCGGTTATCGGTTTGGGTGCTGGCATGTAACGCAATAGGCGGAAGATCAAATTGTAACACCCCCATGTCTTGCACAATCAAGGCATCGACGCCCGCTTCATAAAGCTGCCAAATTAGCTTTTGGGCTTTATCAAGTTCGTCATCCATTAAAATAGTGTTTAAGGCCACAAACACCTGGGCATGATAACGATGAGCAAATTCTGCTAAGCGAGCAATGTCTTCAATACTGTTGCCAGCATTGTGACGGGCACCAAACGCTGGGCCACCAATATAAACCGCATCAGCACCATGACGAATAGCTTCAATGCCATAATCGGCATTTTTAGCGGGGGCTAAGAGTTCTAACTGGCGCTTTACAGGAGCCTCTGGGGTGAACAATTCTACAGAAACCATAATGTTAACTAAATTTCGCATCAATTCGGATAAAAAAGTGCGCCAACATACTAATATTATCGCATTGACATAAGTATGTTGGCGCACTCGCATAGTGCTTGTATTTTAGCAAACTTTACCCAAAGTTCTAAGTAAATTCGTTGCTAATAACCGCGATAAGCTGTGCAGCATTACGCTTATAAAAACAGCTCTTGGATGTTTTTAAAGTCAGCTTTGCCTTCAGCAATTTCTTGTGGGTTTAAACCAGACACTTCATGTGGGAACACTAACCAATCTTCAGATGAATGAATGAAATATTCTGGTTTTAGGTCCACTTTGGTATTTTTCGGTTTGTAGTAAGGGCAGGCAATACGGATATCCGTTGGCATGTTCAAGCGCATAAACTTTCTTAACTTACCAATAAGCGCATCAATGCTGCGCCCTGAGTCAAAGACGTCATCAACAATCAACAAACCATCACTGGCGTTAGCGTTTTCAATAATATAATGCAGACCATGTACTTTAATATTTTTATCTTGCTTATCGGTTCCAATGCCATAATAAGAAGAGGTTCTCACCGCGATGTGGTCAGTTTCAACTTTCTTAAAATCGAAATATTCTTGTACTGCAATACCGATTGGAGCACCACCGCGCCAAATACCCACAATAAACTGTGGTCGAAAGCCACTGTCATACACTTGTGCAGCGAGTCTAAATGAATCTTCCAGTAGTTGTTGCGCACTAATAAAGTGTTTATCTGTCATTGGTTAAGCCCCCGATTATTTTATTGCGGGGAATTTTATACCAAATAAAGCTTTCTTGCCTGTAAGAATAGTAATTAATTGATCAAGGTAAATAAAAAATTTAACCGCTTAATGAAATCGCAATCCCCTGTAATCAGCCAGCTGATGCTGTCCATCCTCGCTTGATTGAATCATTTGCTCGGCGCCAGATTATCAAGCACTTAAGCATTACATTCAGGTCGAGGTCCAGATCGCCAAATAAAGCTGCATATGCAGGCTCAAATCGACATCTCTGCGAGTATAAATCTACTTGTGATTAACAACGGCTATGGCATAGTGTGGTTTCATGATAAGTAGAATTTATCGCCAATTCAGGATGAATACACCACCATGTTACTCAATAAAACCTTACACTCGGCCCATGCTCCTGAATGGGACGATACAAATAAAAGCAATCAAATCAATGCAAATAAAAGTGATAATCCGCTTATATGGCCTGTGCTGAGTTTATTGCAGTCAACTAATCAAAGTTGGAAAGTGCATCATTTAGCCAGCGAGTTACAAGCCAAAGGGCTAATGCACAACCTTGATCCGTTACCGGAAAAAGATCTTTTTAAACGTAACTTTTTATTGATGAATGCCTTGTATGAATTACAAGATATATTAATGCCCAAACAGTGGTTACAAGTTAAGGCAATGGAAATCCAAATATTTAGGATTATTCCGGCCAGTGCAGATGTCCAACATATTCGCGATGGTGCATTACGCGATTACTATCTCGACTGGGCTAATTACGATGCCAGCGTTAACGTAGTGCGAGAAATGCTCGAGTCGTTCTGGTCAACTTATAAAGAGTATATTGGCGTTAATATCAAGTTAATGCATGTGGGCCAAGCCTTAAAAGTGTTTGAACTGGATGAAACTGCTACCGATAGAGACATCCGTAAACAATGGCGTAAGCTGGCGCTTAAATGGCATCCAGACCGCGATCAAGGCAATGCTGAACGTTTCCGTGAAGTGTGCGAAGCATGGCAAACTCTAAAAGAGTCGCTCTAGTCTGCAAACATAATTACCAGCTAATGGCTTAACTGCACCTTTGTATAAACCATTAGCATAACGACAACGTCGACAGTATTTGTCCCTATCATTCATAGTATCTGTCCCTATCACTCATAGTACTGCGTATAACGAGTCCACATTAACATGTTGAGTGGCGCATTGACTGTTAATCGCCAACGCTTACAGCACTCAATAACATCAACAGAGCGGAATAATCCCTGCAGCAGAAACACATCTTTTATTGCCACGTCATCACATCATCTCGCCACATGATTCAACTAGCTCACTTCAATATCCGCAGTTAACCTCATAAAGCACGCATCGGTCACGAAATTAGCGCCTTTTTAAGTGATGATTTAAGTCATAATTCAGCTTAAAAACTTACCCTATTTAACTAAAGCAGATAAGTCTATTGCTCGCGATGACTTGCCATCCACATTGATTTGAGGTTTACATGATTAAATATTTTGCCATTACACTGATGCTAATAACAGCCTCATTTAGCACACTCGCCACACCGTTTATTGCCGGTAAACATTACACTCAAATATCGAATAACATGGTGACCAGCTCACCTAAAATTACTGAGTTTTTTTCATTTTACTGCCATAACTGCTTCAACATGGAAACTCAATATCTTCCTGAAATTAAAGCGGGATTAGATAAACAGATCAGCTTTGACACTAAGCATGTAGACTTTATGAACAGTGACTTAGGCACTGAAGTAATGCGTTCACTGGCTGTTATTCACCAGGTTGGCCAAGCAGCCAAACTTAACCATGCAATGTTTAGCGCTATTCAAGGCGATGCAGGTGCTAATGGCCATGATCACAATGCTCAAGGTCACCAGCATCAATCACAAATCAATAGCCGTGAAGACATTCGAAAAGTCTTCAGCCAATTTGGCATCGATGCCGCAACCTATGACAACATCGCCGACAGCAGTAATACCGAGAAACAATTAGCCTTGTGGCGCCAGCAACAAACACTATATAAAGTGAATAGCGTCCCCACCTTTATCGTTAATGATAAATACGCTATTAATATGAATGAGATGAATAGCTTAGACCAACTAATTGAATTAATGAATTTTTTAGCTCTATCGAAATAAAAATTTACTGCGAATCCTTAGTCGAAATACAGATTAGACCTAACACTTGCAATAAAAATGGCTATCAATTGATAGCCATTTTATTTACTCACTAAACTCACAGTGCCAAACTCAGACTGAAAACCTAATCAAAAAAGTCACGTAAATGCAGTAGTCCAAGTAATGCATGCAGCAGTAATACCGTCACAAAGCAGTCGGCAAACAAACTGTGGTAATAACGTAAACTCAGGGCGTACTCACCACCTTGGGTCAACCACCAGCCAACACCCGTCACAGACACCAACAACAATAATAATAAACCTATGCCAGCAATCACGCTCAATAAGCCTTTGCCACCAGAATGAGGCAACTGGCCTTGAGCCAAACCGCTTATGTCTTGCCAGCACTGACGCCATTCGCCAACAAGCCAAGGAAAAAACTGCCGCCATTGACCCTGACGACAAACATGAAAGCTCAGCGCCACCGCTAATAAAGCACAACACAGGCCGCCATAAACATGCCAGTGATTCCACCCGCTGCTATTAGGGGCTAAACGACGCCCGATTAATATCCAAGGACTAGTAGCAATAAGTAATACGCTTAATCCGCCGGTTATCACATGCAGTTTAGTCGCGATAGAATCGAATAATTGCGATAGCCTTGTCGCTCGCTTCATCCATTATTCCTTAATGATCTGCTGCGCGAATTGATCCACTTTTTGCCAATCAGTAAATTCTACCTTAGTGTTGGGGTCGGTAGGACCTTTGGTTAGCCACATTATAAAGCGAATAATATTTCGATCTAATGCGTTGTAACCTTGGTAATCTAAATTACCACCAAATACCTGCAGCAACTTAGGTTGCCATGCACTTTGACTTAAAAACTGTTGCATATAATTGTTGGTTTGCGGCGTATTTTTGTGGGGTTTACGCGCCACTAAACTCACTGAAAAAAAACCACTGGGTTTACTTTCTAATTCCGCTCGATGGGTTTCAATAAATTGGTACAACGCCGGACGATGTTTGCCATGACGAATACTGGCACCAATATACACTTTATCAAACAAGGCTAAATCGGGAGCGTCGTCCAAAGGGCTACCGTCACCTGCTGATCTTGGCTAGCGAGTTGACGTTGTAAATACTCACATATTTGTTGAGTGTAACCATGCACACTAGAATGGATCAGTAAAATCTGACTCATGCTGACCTCTTATAGAAATCATTTAAAGTAATACAGTATCTTAGACCACCGATGGCAGAATTTACATGAAACAGATCACGTCATCATGATAAGCAATTCACCTAATATGCACTGCCTCAATGCAATGTGAAGTACTTCGCAGAAAATCATCGACCAGAAAACCCCAAATAACCAAGCTTGTGTCAGATTTATCATGGCAAATGAATCATGGACTGATAACCCCAAACGGCAGGCAAAATACAGTTCACTTAGAAAACTATTTTATGTCACTATAGATGGATAAACTTAGGGATAAGAGTTTCAACCATGTCAAACACATCACTTACACATGCTGCCCCCATTTCGATCCAACGAACAAACCCACAACACCTCCTGCTGTGGATGACCTTTGTTATGTCGATGGTATTCGCAGTTTGGCAGGCATTACTCAATAATTTTGTGATTGAACGCGCCGCATTCACCGGCGCCGAAATTGGCTTATTGCAGAGCCTAAGAGAAATACCAGGATTTTTAGCCTTTACCGCGGTATTTGTATTACTGATGATCAAAGAACAAACCTTTGCATTATCATCTTTGGCCTTGTTGTGTATTGGCGTGGGCATTACCGGCTGGTTTCCCGACGTGATTGGTCTGTATTTAACAACGGTATTGATGTCGATAGGTTTTCATTATTTTGAAACCATCAATCAATCGCTGACATTACAGTGGGTTGATAAAGCCGATGCCCCGGGATTTATGGGAAAAGCGTTAGCATGGCGATCCGCTGCGGCGCTCGTCGGTTACGGATCAATTTGGCTGGTCATGAGTTGGCTTAAACTTGACTATATCTGGATGTACAGCATCATTGGTGGTTGTGGCTTGCTCATGGTGTTTATGATGGCGGTATACTTTCCACGTTTTGCCATTGGCTCCATTCAGCACAAGCATCTAATCATGCGAAAACGCTACTGGCTGTATTATTTACTGACGTTTTTTTCTGGTGCACGCAGACAAATTTTTATGGTGTTCGCCGGCTTTATGATGGTTGAGAAATTTGGCTATTCGGTGTCTGAAATCACCGGCTTGTTTCTGATTAATTACCTAGTGAATTTATTGTTTGCCCCAAAGATTGGCCGCTTTATTGGTCGCATAGGGGAACGTAATGCGTTAATTATTGAATACCTTGGCTTAGTGCTTATTTTCAGCAGCTACGCTTATGTCAGCGATGCCAATATTGCTGCGGGTTTATATGTAATCGATCACCTGCTTTTCGCCATGGCAATTGCAATGAAAACCTATTTTCAAAAAATTGCCGATAAACAAGATATTGCCTCAACCATGTCGGTAAGCTTTACCATTAACCATATTGCCGCGGTGATTATTCCAGCGTTATTAGGTATATTGTGGTTAAGCTCGCCTAAAGCAGTATTCTTTATTGGTACAGGGTTTGCCCTATGCTCGCTCGCATTAGCATTCAATGTGCCGCGCCATCCGGTGCCGGGTAAAGAAGCCTTATGGTCTCCGTTGACTACAAAAAACTAAACGATTCAACATAAATGTCATACCCAAAAATACCTGGCGCAAACGCAAAGCACTGAGAGGATGAGTGATGGCTGATATTGATGTAACTGAGATACAAGATGACAACACTCAAGTGTCTGCGCGCAAAAAAACCTTATTGCTCGGACGCATTATCGGTTTAGCCAGTGAAGACGATTATCGTCCGTCTACCGCATCCGTTGCAGAACGGGCGCAATACCGTCAACGCAAACAACTTAGCCAACATCAAACTAATCTTGAGAGCATTTTTGCATTAGCACTTAACTATACGCCATCGGATGTGACTGGAGTGGAGTTAGATCCTGATTGGCGTTATCAATTTTTTAAGATGGCAGAACAGATCCATAATCGAAAAATGCAAGATTTATGGGCCAGAATCTTAGCCAGCGAAATCGTCAATCCAGGCAACTTTAGCCTTCGCACCTTGGCACTGTTAACACAGTTAACCTTTCGAGAAGCACAGATATTTGAAAAAGCCTTAGGCATGTCAGTTAAAATCAACACTGAGCCTAGGTTTAAATTACTTAGCAGTTATCGTATTAACGGCGGGATAAAACAATATTTTCGCAAGCACACTCAAACAAACTTTGGCCTGTCGCAATTTGGCTTACCTTATTCGAGTATTTTAACCCTAGTCGATGCGGGGATTTTGCATAAAAGCGAGTTTGAAACAGGGTTACTAAGCAGCAATGAAAACATTCAGTTAGCAATGTCTAATACTACCTTGACTCTAAAGCCTAAAGATCAGCACTTATTATTTACCTATTATCGCTTTACCAGTGTAGGTGATGAGTTGTGCCAATTAATTCAGGCCAAAAATGACAATGACTTTATCGATGCGGTTAAAGTTATGTTAGCTAAGGATTTTATCGTTAGTAGTTAATATTTTTATAAAGGTGTGCATACTTAGCTTTATGTTCGCTAAATAAAAATTGGCGCAATATTTCACGCGACTCACCTTCTGCACTAATCTTTGCCGCCATCACCCCATTTTCAGTCCTGACAGGTTCAAACAACATATTTAGATGAACACCATTAGGTAAAATCAATTGGGTTAAACGGGGCATTTTAGTGTTAAGTTCTTGCGGCACCTTAATGGTCATACCCGAGCTAGACAGGGATAACACTTCAACGTATTTCTCAGTGTCATGATCAATCACCTTGATATTTTTAACATCATCCAGTCGCCAACTACGTTCTCCGCCTCGCATATCAATCACTTCTGGGATCCCCAATTCTGGAGAGAATTGTCCAAGATCATCTATTGTTAAGGTCAATGGAAACCATAAGCGATAGTAGCTTATTTCAGCGAGCAAAGTGAGTTTGGCATTTCCCAAAATATGCGCAAGCACTTGGGGTACTTCAGTTGCGACACTTAACGAATGTTTCGATAAAGCGTTGTCTGTGCAGTCATCTGCCGGTGAAAAAACATCACTGAAATAAGCAAGTTCCTCATTTGATAAAGTTGTCATAATCTAACCTTGTAGCACGCAATAAAACCCTTGTTATAGTAACACCTTAGTATGACAGCGAACAATCTTTAACCAAAAACCAACTGTGTGGCCTGTTAAACATTGGCCTGCCGATGGTAAAAGCATAATCAATAATCTAGGGGTAACTGAATGAAAATAACCGCTGCAGCAATAAAAAAGACGAACTGAGTTCGTCTTTTAAATGGATACGCATTAATGATTAACGATCGTGTTCAGCTTCGATTTGCATCGCTTTTTTAAATGATGCATGGCTCATTAATTGCTGATAATACTTTGCAATATTTGGATATTTTTCAAACTCGCCATTTTGGCCAACAAGCTCCGCAATAAACGACATCATAATATCTGCGCCGCTAAGACTGTTGCCAACTAAATATGACTTACCTTGCAAACGGTCATTAAAGTAACTGATAACTTTTGCGGTTTCAGCATCGGCATATCCACCGATAAAGCGAGTTTCAGCCCCATCCATTTTAACAAAGATCTTCAATAATAATGGCAATGCAGCAGAACTTTCAGCAAAATGCATCCATTGTAAATAATCAATGTAATCTGCAGAACCGGGTGTCGGCATCAGCTTATCTGCACCGTAGGTTTGAATTAAATACTCAGTAATCGCACCAGACTCAGCAATAGTGTAACCGCTGGCCTCTAATACTGGAGATTTACCCAAAGGATGAACTGCTTTTAACGACTCTGGCGCTAAAAATGTGCTTGCATCACGCTGATAAGCAACCAGCTCATAGTCCACGCCCAATTCTTCTAACAACCAAATTATACGTTTTGAGCGTGATTTATTTAAGTGATGTAATTTAATCATTAAGCCGTCCTTGTAATGTTGGTGATGAAAAGTAAACCTAATGAACAACTCACTGGGTTTACTTTTATCAATCTACTTATTTGTAATCTCGAGTTAAGGTTAAGTATAACAACTCAACCAAGCAGCTGATTAGCTTAATAACGCTAACATTTTTTCAGCCACTAACTCTGATGATGCAGGGTTTTGACCTGTGACTAACTTACCATCAACCACGGCATATGGGTGCCAATCGTCACCCTTAGAGTAGGTTGCACCATTTTCCTGCAGCATGTCTTCAACTAAAAATGGCACTACGTTGGTTAACTGTACCGCTTCTTCTTCGCCATTAGTAAAACCGGTAACATTTTTACCGGCAACAAGTGGCGTTCCGTCTGGCTTTTTAGGGTATTTAAGCGCTGCAGGAGCGTGACATACCAAACCTAAAAGCTTTTCTGTTTTGTAGCATTGCTCAATTAACGCAATAGAATCTTTGTCGTTCGCTAAATCCCACAATGGACCATGGCCACCAGGATAAAATACTGCGTCATATTCTGCTACGTCAATTGATGCCAATGTATGAGTATTGGCTAACAGTGCCTGAGCTTTTTCGTCAGTAGCGAAACGACGAGTTGAATCGGTTTGAAAATCAGCTTGATCACTTTTTGGGTCTAATGGTGGCTTGCCACCCTTAGGTGAAGTAAGTACCACTTCAACACCCTTATCTGTAAATGCGTAATAAGGCGCAGCGAGTTCTTCTAACCAAAAACCGGTTTTCTCACCTGTGTCGCCTAGTGTGTCGTGAGAGGTCAATACCATTAATACTTTCATTGTTATTCCTTAAATAGTGTAAATTTATTCGTAATCACTCAGATTACAGAGGATTGTTTACTTTAATGACAATCTTGCCGAAATTTTCGCCTTTTAAAAGCCCAATAAAGGCTGAGGCCATATTTTCAAGACCCTCGATAATTTGTTCACGATACTGAATCTTGCCTTGTGCCAACCATTGGCCCATATCTTGGGCAAATTCTGGGTAGCGATCGCCATAATCGTCAAAAATAATAAAACCTTGCATCTTAATGCGCTTAACCAGCAAAGTGCCCATTAATAATGACAAACGATCGGGACCATCAGGTAAAGACGTCGCGTTATACTGAGAAATTAAGCCACAGACTGGCACCCTAGCACTGGTATTGAGTAACGGCATCACAGCATCAAATACTTTGCCGCCAACATTTTCAAAATACACATCTATGCCATCATGGCAATGTGTTGCCAGTTGCTGTGCAAAGTCAGGCGCTTTATGGTCAATACACTCGTCAAAACCGAGTACTTCTTTGGCATGGCGACATTTTTCAGCGCCACCAGCAATACCTACAACGCGGCAACCTTTTAATTTAGCAATTTGACCAACTGTTGCACCAACAGGACCAGTGGCCGCGGCAACCACAACAGTTTCACCCGCTTTGGGTGCGCCAATGTCTAATAACCCCATGTACGCAGTAAAACCGGGCATTCCCATAATGCCTAGAGCATAAGAAGGATGAGTAGGATTATCACCTAATGTCATTAAGCCTTCGCCGTCAGACACGAAGTAATCTTGCCAACCACCAAATGATAATACCCACTCACCCACTTTATAATCAGGGTGATTAGACACTTCCACTTGTGATACCGCGGCGCCAACCATGACATCATCAATAGCAACCGGCTCGGCATATGATTTAGCATCATTCATACGGCCACGCATGTAAGGATCGAGTGATAAATACACCGCACGCAATAAGACTTCACCTTCGCCAGGCACTGGTTTGTTAACGGTTTCTAAACGGAAATTATGAGCAACTGGCTCACCTTGAGGGCGGCTGGCGAGAACAATACGACGGTTTTGAGTGTTCATCTTGTATCCTTTAAATGACATAGGCACCATCAGATGGTGCACGAGAAGACAATATGACCTAAGTGATTAGCAAATGTTAAAAGCTATTCATACCTGTAATACATATCAGCTAAACACTGATACCATATACAACCAAGGTCGACTAATACGTTTCTTTTACTTAAATTGATCAGCCTAAATACCACCAACCATTTTGCGAGCTAAGCACTGATATGAATAAAAACAAACCCATGCTACTTGAGAATCAGTTCTGTTTTGCTGTCTATTCGACGTCATTGGCAATCGTGCAGCTCTATAAACCTTTACTTGACTCTATTGGGCTCACCTACACTCAATATTTAGTGATGCTAGTGCTTTGGGAGCAAGATGGTTTAAGTTTAAAAACCTTAGCCAGCAAACTTGGGCAACAATCGGGTGCATTAACTCCAGTCATCAAACGCCTTGAAACCGACGGACTGCTTAAGCGTATTCGCGAGCCTAAAGACGAGCGAGTGCTATGCATGCAATTAACCGAAAAAGGTTATCTTCTCCAACCTCGGGCCCAGCAGATCCACGAATGTATTGTTGAGCAATGCGGTATCGACCTTGCTGAACTGAGCGATCTAAAACAACGGCTGGATCAATTTAGACTAAAACTGTCTAAGCATATTGAGTTCTAACTGACTTAAGCACTCAAATTGACAGTAAATGTGCGTTGCTTGAGACACATGATAATCACGATAACTAATTGCGTGCAACTTAAATTAACAATTTTTAAGATCTATTGTTAGCTGCGTGATGCCGCCGCATTGGCTGATGCGATTAAATCGGCTTAGCCATCATACTGAAATGATCAATAATCACATGCAATTAGGCTACATTAACACTATTACGGCCGATATTTTTTGACGAATATAACGCTTTATCTGCACGCTTAAACATATCGATAAAAGTGTTGTCTTGTGAGTCTAAGGTTGAAATACCTATGCTGATGGTAATACAAGGCGCTTGCTGTTGATCGTATTGTTGCTGAGCTTTTCGTAAACGCTCAGCCAGTTCATAAGCAGAATCAATATCAGTATTGGGTAATATAATGGCAAATTCTTCACCGCCGATTCGAGCCAAAATATCCGACTCACGCGCATGTTCATTGCATATATCAGCCACCCGCTTAATCACCTCGTCGCCCACTAAGTGGCCGAAGGTATCATTAACATTCTTAAAAAAATCAATGTCGATAATCATAAATGACAGCGATTCAACATAGCGTATTGCCCGAGCAAACTCATGGTCACAGAATGCATTAAACGAACGACGATTATAAAGCCCTGTTAATGGATCGCTATTGGCAAGATGTTCCAGTTTGGCACGTAGATTATATTCTTCGGTGATAACGGTAGAAATGCCAATTAACCCCATAAGCTGGCCTCTTTTATCATATAGAGGCTGCTTAACTTCATGGTAAACATTGGTCTCGTTTTCATCCTCTACGACAAAATCATCAGATATTTCACGCTGAAGCGTTAACACCTTATGGTCATTATGCTGCAAAACATCCGCCACTTCAGGAGTGAAATAATCACTGTCTGATGTCCCTTTTAATTGTTCAAGGGTAACGCCAAAATAATCTAAAGTGAGTTGGTTACAATATACATAGCGGCAATCGGTATCTTTGACATAAATATAAGCGCCAACGTGATCGAGGATTTGTTCATAAGAATTGATAAGGTGTTTTTGTGTTTTTTCTTGTCGATACTCTTTCAAATTAGCAAACAACAATAAAGCGATCAAAGCCAATAAGATAGAAACTAATAACGCGAGAGTATCAATCGACATGAGCATTCCTTAGCTACAATCAACATCCGTATGAATTCATTATTGACGCCTTGAAGTGGAAGAACCTTCTACAGGTTTATAGTGAAGAGTACTGTATAAACACAATTTGCTATTATGCGAACACTAGCGCTAAAAATCAAATAGATTATTCTCTTGTTGAATAACTAATTGATTTTTAATTATTAAAAAAATAAAACTGCGGCATTGTGGCTATTTGAACCATCATTGTACCGCAACAAGTTAGCACTAGCGTTTATATATAACCCCGGCCTACATCACAAAAGGCAGATTAATGCCTTGGGCAGCATGGGCATGGCTGACAACCTTGCGGCCTAATACATGGGCCGTATCATAACCTCTTTAAATTCATCATCGTCCATTTGCTTTTAATGTCGGCGGCATCTGCGTGAATTGACATGGCGATAACACTAAATCTCAGCGCTGCAAGGTGATTATGGTTCATTGTAGTTCTGTTATTATTTTTAAATTTCTACACGGCTAAAAATGCTGATATGTTACAAGTCATCACAGCCTCGGGGGTTGGATTGAAAGCTTAGCTTACTAATAATAAAAAAAGAGACATAATCCAATGAGAATTGCAATTTATGGCGCGGGTTCTACTGGCTGCTATTTAGCCGGCCAGCTGTGTTTGTCTGGTTTTGATGTTAGCCTCATTTGCAGGCCGACGATGAAAAAAAACATTATCGCCAATAACGGTATTACCTTAAGTGACTACCAAGGCTTTTTACAAACCGTCATGCCACCAGCCATTATCACTGATATAGATCAGGCGCCAATTGACATACCATTTGATGTAATTTTCGTCACCTTAAAGTGCCACCAGGTTAGCAGTATCGCCAAGTCATTAATCGCGATAACGCACAGCGACAGCAGTATTATTTTTATGCAAAATGGCCTCGGCAGCTTCGACAGCATTAACCAGTCTCTAAGCCACTGTAATCTGCTCCAGGGCATCACCCCCTTTAATGTGTTACAACAGCCCAATAGCCGTTTTCATAAAGGTACCGAAGGCGTGTTTACCTTACAAACAAACCATCACACACAGGCAATTCAGGCAGCAATGATTAAACAGGGTTTTGGCTGCGACTTGCATCAAAATATGCTGCCAATAATTTATGGCAAGCTATTGTTAAACCTTAACAATGCATTAAATGCTCTTAGCGACTTACCCATCAAACAGCAACTCAGCCATTATGCTAGCCGTCGGCAACTGGCTCGTGCAATGACAGAATGGTTAAACGTCTGCGAAGCCGCAGACATCGAACTGCATCAATACACTAAGGTTAAACCTCAATGGTTACCGCTAATATTATCGCTACCCAATATGTTATTTACATTATTAGCTAAACAGATGCTCGATATCGATCCCAAAGCTCGTTCTTCTATGTGGCAAGACATCAAGGCGAAACGACAAACCGAAGTCGACTTTATTAATGGTGCTGTAGTTAAAATTGGCAAAAAATATGGCGTAAAAACACCGGTGAATCAATCGATAGTAGAACAAATAAAGCAGTTAGAACAAAGGGATTAAGTCAATACATAGGTGATATAGTTGTCGAGGTAACGATTGTTTTGCGGTACAATTTAATAACAAAAATACAACTGACGTAATCGCACAATATAATAAAATGTGCACAAATAAAAACGAACTCTGATAGGCCTTTTGACTGAGCTTAGCTCTGGATGAAAGTGATCATGGAGTGACTTATATTTGGCCTACATTAACGTGATTAACGCATTGGAAATCAAACATGAGCAACAGCACTTTCTTTTTTGGTGATTGGCAAATTAATCCGCAAAGTAACAGTGTTCAATCGGGTGACACAATCCGCACCCTTGAACCTAAAGCCATGGATGTATTACGCCTGCTATGCCAACACCAAGGAGAGGTACTCACCCCAGACGATATTATTCGTCAATGTTGGGGTGACATTGCCATTGGCGATAATCCACTGCATAAAGTGATGACCCAACTGCGTAAAGCATTAGGCGATCAAGCATCTAATCCGCAGTATATAGAAACCATTCGTAAACGGGGTTATCGCACCATCGCCAGTGTTGAATTTCCTGTTGGTCACCATGCTAAAGTCACCCCCGCACAATGGCAAGGCGCCTCGCCTTTTCCGGGCTTACGTGCATTTGAAACCAACGACTCCAGCGTATTTTTTGGCCGAAGTGAGCAAGTTAACACCTTATTAAATCGCATCACTAAACAAGTTGAATTCGGCCGTGCCTTCTGCTTAATCCTCGGCCCCAGCGGTACAGGTAAATCATCGCTCATTAATGCCGGTATCATGCCTAATTTGATGTCCAAAAATGGCTTTAACGGGGTTGGCGTCATTGATAATGCCAACCTAGATTTAGCCGATGTGACTAAAGACCGTTTAATTATTGATATCGCCAGTGCCATGCTCGACTGGGAAATCAATGACCAAGCGGTGTTTACCGATTGCAGTGCCGAAATGCTGGCAAACAAATTGCAAAACGACATCAATGCCGTTATTGAATATTGTCAGCTAGCTTTAGCTAATCATTCATCCATCAATGATGACAATACCCCAACATACAGTCGGCCCCATTTTTCATTGTTTATCGACCGTTTAGAAATCTTATTAGCGTCGCCATTATTTACCGAATCCGAACGCAACAATGCATTAGATATCCTCGAAAATCTTGCGGTTTCAGGGGTAATATTAATTATCAGTGCTTGCCGCAATGACTTTTATCCTCAGGTAGTAAGTCACCCAAGCCTAATGGCAGGCAAAGCCAATGGCTCACATTTTGATTTATCGGCGCCAACTCGAGCAGAGCTGATGCAAATGATCCGTTTGCCGGCCAATGCAGCTAACCTTACCTGGACACTCGATCCCGATACCGCAATGCCGCTGGACGAAATACTTTGCAGTGACGCCGCCTCAAACCCTGATGCTTTGCCCATGTTGCAATACACCTTGCAATCACTGTATTTGAACAAAGATGATGACAACCAATTATTGGTGTCTGTATACCATTCGCTTGGTGGGATTGAAGGCGCCATCGGTAAAAATGCCGAAGAAGTGCTAGGCCAATTAAGTAACAGCGAACGCGCTGCACTGCCGAAAATACTGTCGATGTTAGTCACCCTCACCGAAGACGAAAAATCAATCACCAGCAACACTGCCCGCTTGAGCGATCTCAGTAGTGATGCTGAGATAAACCTCGTCAAAGCCATGGTTGATAACCGCTTGTTTGTCTCGCATCTGCAACACGATCAAGCCTGCTTTAGTATTGCCCACGAAGCGCTATTAAGGCGCTGGCCCCGTGCGACAAAATGGATAACCGAACACAGCGACAGTTTAGCCATTAAAAGCCGTTTACAGCATCAATCTAACCGCTGGTTGGCCGAGTCAAAGAGTAATGCTTATTTACTGGCAGAAGGCAAACCATTAGTAGAAGCAAGCACATTGCTCGATAACCAATTGTTTAGTTTAGAGCCTCAAGAACTGGCACTCATTCAAGCCTCAACCAAACAAGCCAATATCGGCCGCTGGCGCCGCCGTGCAGTCATGCTAGCCCTTGTGGCACTGACACTCATTTCGGTCGCCATGAGTATTCGCAGCATTGAGGCCGAAACCCAGGCACAACAAAAACGCCTTGCAGCAGAAAACTTACTCGGTTTTATGGTCGGTGAGTTCGCCGACAAAATGCGCGGCATTGGCCGCATGGACTTGCTCGATGGGATCAGTAACAAAGCACTGGAATATTTCAGCGATTTTTCGGCCGACGATGCCAGCTATTTAAGCTTTGAAGCGCGCTTTCAACACGGCCAAACCTTAGAAGCCATGGGCGAAGTGGCTTATTCTCGCGGCAATATCGACGAGGCCCACAGCGCCTTAATCGCCGCCCGTGAGCGCATGCTGCCGTTACTCGAAATGCAACCTCAACACCTCAGTTTACTCAAAACCTTAGGTGCCAATGCTTTTTGGCTCGGCCAGCTTGAATACGATAAAAGTGATTGGCTTGCCACTCAACCATGGTTCGAACAGTATTTAACATACAGCCAAGCCATGTATCAATATGCGCCAGATGATAACGATGCGCTAATGGAATTGTCCTATGCGCAAAATTCTCTTGGCTCGATATACATGAAGCAGCAAAACTTTACCGATGCCCGTGAGGCATTTGAGCAATCATTACAACTTAAACTACAACTGTGGGATAAAGACCAAACCAATAGCCAGCTAATAGCTGATATTGCAGACACTCGCTCATGGCTTGCCAGTGCAGCTAGTGACCAAGGTGATATCAGCACGGCAATTAAAATCCATCAGCAAATTCAGCAACAATTTAACAATAACTCCTTAGAAAAGCAGCCCTACTTACTGGAACGATTATCAAGCAGTTATGCGTTACTGGCTAGATTATTAAGCTACCAAAACCATCAGCAACAAGCTTTTGAGAAAGCACAACTCAGTTTAGTGACCATCACCAATGCCCTTAAACAAGACCCTGAAAATGATGTTTGGAAAATCCAGCAATATTACGCCTACCTAAAGATGTTGGCTTATAGTACTGAGCCGATTGAACAGACTATGGGGCAGAGTCTTGACTCATTAGCAACCATGCTCGAGAAAGATATTACCTTAAACAAATCAGCCCAAAAAATAGAGGTTTGGGCAACATATCAATTGGCTGCCGCCAACTATTTGGCCTCTAAGGGACTATTGTCAGAAAGCTTAGTATATGCACAGCGAGCCATTACCTCATTTAAGCAATTAATCACTGAATTTAACCAAAGTTCACTTTATGTCGCGAGTTTAGCCCAAAGCAATATGTTAACGGCTTCATTATTGACATCCCTAGGCCAACCTAAGCAAGTTAACTCCCTATGTCAGCAAACTAAAAATCAATTGGCCGATATTATTGATAAAAATAAAGAACCGAGATTTACTATGCCCTACGCGAAGGCCCTCGATTGTCTAGGAGAGCTAGATCAACACGATGACTTAGTGCAACAGCTACAACAATCGGCCATCACAGATTATAAGTTTAACCCTAAACCCTAAACCCTAAACCCTAAACAAAAAGAAAGTATGGAGAATAAAATGCCTAATGTCCAAGGCCAAGCAACCATGTTTAACGTCACAGTAATCCTAAACGCGAACAATGAACCCGTCTTTAGCTATACTAATATTGATGGTTCTGCAGTATCCGGCAATATGGTCGTAACTCAATACGGAGTCATTTCTTACCAGTTGATTGACAAGACTGGTAAGGGCCTTAAATTTGTTGGCGCAGCTTTCACTACCACGTTTGACGGTATTATCGATGCCACCACCATCAGCAGCGATGGCAACTTGATACAATTAACCGATTTAAATGAAGTGCCAGGCAGCACCAGCTTTCAATTTGTGCTGTCAAACAGTGCCAATACCCTGCTAGTACTTAGCCCAGATCCTCAAGTTATTAATCGCGATAATAAATAAAAAATAGATAAAAAGCTCAGGGCTACCCTGAGCTTTTTATCTTGAACAAGATAACCACACTACAAAGCAGTTAATCGCTTAACCAAGACTAAAACAACTTGTGTTACCCACTAACCCATTGCAAGGTTAGATTTTTAGTCCTCAATCCTCTGCTAAAATCCAGACAAAAACCTCTGTTAATCATCGCCAATAACACTGTGTTATTTGCTAATATTTTCACTAAAACATTCGCTAACCAATTCGCGAAAAACTCTAAAACTTGCCGATGAATGGCTATGACAATTGCCATGACTTACCCTATAAGTCGCAGCCAGATTGATGCAGAGATTTTAAGCTGCAACTAAAATCAATCTTTTTTATACCAAAAATTATAATTTAATTAAATAAAAATCAATAAGTTAAAATCAGAAGATTACCGAAAGGTTAAAAGCTCCCATTCCTAATAGAGTGTTTGACATCAACAAGGGGTTACCAACACCAAACGCTTGAGGAAATGCACCATGTTTACCAATGATAAATTAACTGAACTCAATGACACGATTTCTCGTGTGACTAAATTAACAGACTCATTGTCTAAATATCCTAACGCGGTAAAAATACCACTGCGTGTTGAAGCTGAAACCCTAGCCGACTCATCATCGACGGCGGTGATGTTTGATGCCACTTTTGATGCCACTTCAGCAAACCAGAATGGCAAAATGGCTGTAGTAGATAACTTACAAATTCGCACCTTACTCAATGTGATTAACGCGATTTCAGAAGCGATATTTGTGATTAACTCCGCTGGCGTTATTGAGATGATTAATCCGTTAGGCGCTAAATTATTCGGTGCTCCAGCTGAAATGTTAATTGGTCAAACCTGGACCGATTATCTACAAAGTCCTTTTAAAGATGAGTATCAATCTTTATTTGACCTGTGGAACAACGCCAGCGATCAAAGCAATAAAGTGACTCAGTTTAACCACGGGCCTAAAGAAATTATCATTAACCGCGCCGACAGCACGTTGCTCGAAGCCGATTTATCATTGTCATGTTTACCGTCAATACAAATAGGCTCGGAGCCATTATTTATTGGCATTATGCATAACCTGACTTCGCATAAAGCCGAATACAATAAACTGCGCCACTTAGCGCATACCGACAAATTAACCGGTCTTGCCAATCGACATGCTTTTGATGATGCCCTGCAAACCAACTGGAACGACAGCATTAATCACGACCAACCGCTGTGTTTAATCATCATCGATGTCGATTATTTTAAAATATTTAACGATCAGTTTGGCCATGTTAACGGTGATAAATGTTTGCAAAAAATTGCCCAAGTACTGGCAGACGTGCTCCCCTCTAACAATGCTATGGCTGCCCGTTATGGTGGCGAAGAATTTGTGGTTATTTTACCTAACAGCAACCCGTTAACAGCAGAATACATAGCTAAAAACATTCAACGCCGTATTAACCAGTTAACCTTTACCGACATAGGGTTACCTGCACAAACTAAAATCAGTGTTAGCCAAGGCATCGCCTGTGAACGCAGTGGCCAATACCGCACGCCAACCGCACTGGTTTGCGCCGCAGACACAGCACTTTACCGCGCTAAATCAACCGGCCGTAACCGCATCAATATGAGTAGCTAACGCTAACTGAATAGTAAGGTTAAGCACAAGCTTGGTAAGCAGCAATACCACTGTTTGCATTGGCTTGCTGAGCCAGTTGATACTCAATAGGCGTGGCAAAGTGCCCATCCCAATGCTGTAATTTAGGCAACATGAGTCGATGCCATAATGGCGGAATAAGCGTAATAACAAAGGTACTAAGATAGCCTCCAATCATTTGCGGTGCCTGTGGATATGGCAATAATTGATGATAAGGCAATTGCCCTTGAGCATGATGATGCGAATGGCGGGTTAAATTAAACATCGCCCACGAACTCACTCGTTTATTTGTATTCCAAGAATGGTGCGCCTGTATTGGCGAATTAACGGCTCGCACTAAGCCATAATGCTCCATATAATTAACTATCTCCAAGGTCGCTTTAGCCCATAACCCCATTAGCACAAAAAAGCTTAATCCCTGCCAACCCGCCAGCCAGAACACCCACAGCATAATGACTAAGCTCATGGCATAGCCTCTTAACGCTTTATTATGCCTACTCCATACAGCAAGCTGCTTACGCAACAGCCTTTGGCGTTCAATATGCCATGCACTTATGTTGCCTTTAATGGTCGATATAACAATGTGCGCATAGACATTACGACCACGAGGCGCAGTGGCGGGATCGTCCAAGGTACTGACATATTTGTGATGCCCATACACATGCTCAATGGCAAAGTTAGCATCAAAGCTAAATGCCAATAACCAGCGACCAATCAATAATGACACCGGCTGCCAAGTTCGATGAGTTAATTCGTGCCCAGTAATGGTGGCCATTACCCCAACCACTAAGCCCAAATAAATCACCATCACCCCATACTGAACCACGCTGGTATTTTCACGCGCGAGTAACACATCATAACCACTAAGACTGCTGACCCAAGCCCCATATTGACCAATATCTTGACTGGCAAATTGCCAGCAGCACACAAATACCAACATCACGGTTAAGGGCAACGCCAGCCATAACTGCCACGTCAGTAAAGCTGTAAAGCGATAGCTTGGCGCTTGCACATCATCACCAAATATCATATCGCCGCCTAAGTACACCGCTACCCAAATGGCAAAACCCATACTAATGTACGACTCACCTAAAGTAATACTGGCAATGGCGATCAGCGCCATAAGGTGAAGCGACATAAACTTAAGGTACTTAAACATTAACATCTCCTCACTCTTGCGGTTCATCAGCCAACTGACGCTGAAGCAGATTAACCTTAATATTGACAGCAGATATTGGCATGCTTTGACACGCCAAAATCATTCCTTGAGCGATTGCTTTGGCTGACAGCACATAAGCACTGTCGGTTAATTGTTTAACCTCACCGGACACTAACTGGCACCGACAAGCGCCACAACTGCCAACCTGGCAATGATGGGGAAAGGCAATATTGGCTGCCAGTGCCGAAGTTAAAATAGTGTGTTTTACGCTGGCTTGTTCAACCACAAGGTTGTCATTAATGGTTAAGGTCACAGCTTTGGCAGTAAACATCGACAACATATACAGTCCTTTAAAGGTTAAAGGTTAAAGGTTAAAGGTTTACTTTACGCCAGCAGACAAGCTAGCAAAGAGGGGGAGATGGACATAAAGGGGTCATTAATAGACAAGTACGGATAAATCCGTTACAACTGATAAATAGGATTGCTATAAAAGCCATTGATAAGGATGCTATGCAGCCACTGCCGATTTTTTACTTAAACCAAGTTTACCAACAGCTGCGCCAGTGGGACTGTAATGTTAATATCTGGCTAGCTCATAATGGTATGACACTTGAGCAATTACAAGACCCGCACTATCAAATGATTTTTGATGATTATCAACGCCTAATCGCCTCTGCCATTCACCT
This sequence comes from Shewanella sp. SG44-6, assembly GCF_014164185.1. NCBI lineage: Bacteria > Pseudomonadati > Pseudomonadota > Gammaproteobacteria > Alteromonadales > Shewanellaceae > Shewanella > Shewanella sp. SG44-6. The sequence continues at coordinate 60,999 of NZ_JACJER010000009.1, forward strand.
TTCGGCCAGACCAGACTTAGGTTTACATGTGGGTAATCGTATCGGTATTAACACTCATGGTATGATGGGATTTGCCATGCTTAACAGCAGCACTCTCAAACAAGCCATTGAGACATTAAAGCAGTTTATTAACACCCGTACGCCGCTGGTTAAGATAAGCATCCACGAAACGACCAAGGCTTTGGTTGTTACCCTTGAAGCAGTTCAACCACTGGGCATGATACAGCAACCCTATATGGATGCTCTTTTAGTGACCCTGACTAAGTTATTACAACAACTCACGCCGCAATCGTCGCCATTATGCCAGGTGAATATCAGTTTTGCGCCACCCAGTTATTGGCAGCAGTACGCAGAATTATTTAAGGCTCCGGTTCATTTTAATCAAGCTAAGACCCAGCTAATGTTAACCCTAGCATCAATGACACAACCTCTTGATATGGCCGACCCCAGCTCATTTATGCAAGCTAAACAATGGTGTATTAACGAACTTAAGCAGCTTAACGGTCAACAAAGTTTGAGCGACAAGCTATACCAGTATTTACTGCAAAGCTCGGTGCCATTGCCAAGCTTAAGCGACACTGCAGCGCACTTTCACATGACACCTCGCACGGTACATCGCCATTTAGCCCAACAGCAAAGTAGCTATAAATGTATTGTGGCGTCGGTAAATCATCAGATTGCCAAGCACTACTTGTCACAATCTCAAGGCAGTATTAAACAACTTTCCTATCAATTAGGCTATGTGGATGTGGCTAATTTTCGCCGAGCATTTAAGCGCTGGCAAGGTACCACGCCAAGCGAGTACCGCCTGCAGCAAAAAGCGCACCCTGCAATATGAATGTTAAGATGATAAAGTCTGGTTGCTCATATGACTTGAGCAGCTTAAAACCTATGCTGATATCTTTTAATGTAAATAATGATCAATAAAAAAACCCTTTTTTAATTTGGCTACGTTTACACTCTTAACAGACCCATTTAAACCTGTATTTTCACAGCATTAAGCTAACCATTAGCGGAGTCATCAATGAATAAAACTTTACTTACCAGCATTATCTCTGGCGCATTATTTACCTTAACCGCCAGCAGCAGTTTATCCACGGTGCAAGCGGCCGAGCTTAGTTTCGCAAATATTGAAACCGTGGGAACCAGCACCATAGAAGCGTCTGCAGACATGGCTATCATCAATGTTGAAGTATTAGTCGAAGCCGATAGCGCTAAAGCGGCTAAAGATCAAGCCGACCAAGCGGTCAGCCAATTTATGCAGCGTTTACTCAAAGCGGGTGTTGATAAAAAACACATTCAAAGTGCTAATTTGCAACTCAATCCACAATACATGTATGTGCAAAATGAACCCCGTAAGCTAACCGGCTATAGCGCAAGTCGTCAAATGACAGTCACAGTAGTGGATCTGAACAGCTTAAATGAATTACTCGACAGCGCTTTAGTAGAAGGCATTAATAACATCAGTAATATACAGCTAAAATCCAGCAAAGAAGCCGATATTATTGAGCAAGCACGCCAAGCTGCCATTGTGGATGCCAAGCAAAAAGCGCAATCGTTAGCTAAAGGCTTTGGTGAAGAAATTGACGGAGTATGGCAGGTGAGATACTTTCCGCAACAATCAAATCAACCAGAAATGTACCGCGCCAGTATGAAAGTAAGTTCAGATGTCGCGCAAACTTATCAGCAAGGCCAAGTGACAATTAGCGACAGAGTCGAAGTGGTATTTAAACTGAAATAACCACTGTAATAGCCACAAATACAACGGCAACAAATACTGCAGCAATAACAAACAGGCTCAACGGCATCCGTTGAGCCTGTTTCAATTTAGCGCCAGCGAAACCATTAACGCATCCAACTGTTTAACATACAGAACAGCAATATAAAAACCTCACCAAACTCGTCATATCAACAAGTGAAAAAAACACTCCAAGCAATTGTTTAATAGCAATTAAATTTATGGATTTCATTTATCTTCATTAAAAATGATCTAGGTCACAATTGAGTATCGCCCAGCAAATTAAACTGGCTACATTGTATATGGCTATTGTAAATGGCTGTTAATACGACTAGGGAGGCGAGAAAAAGTTATCAAGATGGACCTGCATGACTGACAGTTCTCCCCTCTATAGACACGGTCGATCTGCGCTTTGGTCGCTCAATAAAGCCCTCATCGTCGTATTCTCAATGGCAGCAAAACCTAGCCAGTGACTCAACCAATTAGAAGGTATTGCAATGATAGATATCACTATCGACGGCATATCGTTATCGCTGCCTCAGGCAGATAACTTATTAAAAGCTGCCACTGACGCCGGTATTAATATCCCCAGCTTGTGTGATTTTTCCCACAATCAAGCCAAGCAGCACTGTAACTTATGCCAAGTACACATAAAAAATAATGATGGCAGTTTACGATGTGTTCGCGCATGTGAAACGTCGCTTGAAGCGGGTTTAGAGGTGATAACTCGGTCGAGCGCTTTAAGCAAAATCCGTCAGGATGCACTTAAGCATATTCTCAGCGACCATTTTGCCGATTGTGAAGCCCCTTGCCAAACTGCCTGTCCTGCGGGCGTTGACGTGCAGTCTTATCTGTATCATATCGGCAGAGGTGAGCATAAAGAAGCGGTCAAAGTCATCAAAAAAACCTTACCAATGCCACTGTCAATTGGCCGTGTCTGCCCAGCTTTTTGTGAAGCCCAGTGTCGCCGAGGGCTTGTTGATGAACCCGTGGCGATTCGCCAATTAAAACGTCATGCCGCAGATTTAGATTTACATGATCTAGAGTCTTATGTACCACCAAGAGCACCGGCAACCAATAAGCGTATTGCCATTATCGGCAGTGGCCCTGCGGGGCTAACTGCCGGTTATTATCTGTCTAATAATGGTCACGATGTCACTATTATGGAATCAGCAGCCAAAGCGGGCGGCTGGTTACGTTACGGCATCCCAGAGTACCGCTTACCCAAAGACATTCTGGATAAAGAAATTGAACTACTCACTCGCAACGGACTTAAGATACAAACTGGCGTAGAACTCGGTCGTGACATCAATCTACACGATTTAGTCGCCAATTATGATGCTGTTTGCCTCGCCATTGGCGCACAAAAAGCGGTGCCAATGAATTACCCTGGCAGCGATTTAGCCGGCTGCTATTTGGGTGTCGACTATTTACGCGATTATTGCACCAATAAGACATTGATCACTGGCAAAAAAGTCGCCGTCATTGGTGGGGGTAACACCGCAATTGATTGTGCCCGAACCGCTGTGCGCGATGGTGCTGATGTGACCTTAATCTATCGCCGTAGCCGCGATGAAATGCCCGCAGAACCCTATGAAATACATGAAGCCGAGGTCGAAGGGGTTAAGTTTCACTTTCTTACCAATCCAATTGAAAACCACAGTGATGACCAAGGCCGAGTCAAGTCTGTGACGTTTGCTAAAATGGCGCTCGGTGAGCCCGATGCATCAGGGCGACGCTCGCCTAAAGCCACAGGTGAAACCTTTGAAGAAGCTTTTGATACCGTTATTGCGGCGGTATCTCAACAGGTAGATTTAGACTTTTTAGACCAACCAGAAAACCAAATCGACACCGGTCACCTTGCCCTCACCCGCTGGCATACTTTTCTTGGTTGTGAGCAAACTATGTCTGCAGGAGTGGAGAAACTGTTTGTTATTGGTGATTCTCGCACCGGCCCAGGAACCGCCGTGGGTGCGGTGGCCGATGGCCGAAAAGCCGCTGAAGCAATTGAAGGATTACTCACTGAGGGGTTAACCTGTCATTTACAGCCTCAAGATTTTAACTCAACAAAAGCCGATAACACGGCGTCATTGTCTGCAGACTTATACCCGGGCACAGTTAAACGTTCGCGACTAAAAATGCCTGAGCTATCGCAATTAAATCGCGCACTGAACTTTGGCGAAGTTGAGCTAGGCTTCATTGCCGATGAGGCAATAAAAGAAGCTATGCGCTGTTTAGAATGTGCTTGCCAAGCTAATACCGCTTGTCAGTTACGTGACTATGCCACCGAATATAAAGTCGATGGCAAAACTCTAGACCAAACCCAGGCGCGTAAATTTAAAGTCGATAACAGTGCACCTTTTATTACTTTTGATGCCAATCGTTGCATCAGTTGCGGAGCCTGTATTGACGCCTGCCATCAGCAAAGTGGTCATAATGTTATCGCTTTTGAAGCCAATAGCTATCAAGCACTTCCTGACGCTACAACCGCAGGCATTAGCCGCAACGCCCCTCGTGTTGGCTTTACTGCATCGATGAATGACAGCGATTGTGTGCAATGTGGTAACTGCGTACAAGTCTGCCCCACTGGTGCTTTGGTTGATGCCCGCGATAAAACCCAAGGCAGCGATAGAGCGTTAACCAGAACCTCAACCGTGTGCACATATTGTGGCGTTGGTTGCCGGGTTGAACTGCATGTCGACCAAAGCAAAAATCACGTTATGCGCGTCACAGGCGATACTCACTCACAGGTGAATGAGGGGATGCTGTGTGTCAAAGGACGCTCTGGATTTGATTTTTTAAACAGCCCTAAACGTCTTACCACGCCATTAATTCGTAAAAATGGTCAGCTACAACCCGCCACTTGGAGCGAGGCCATTCGCTATATTGCCGAGCAACTGCAACCGATTAAAGATGCCACTGGGCCAAGCAAGTTTGCCGCATTATCTTCGGCTAAATGCACCAATGAAGAAAACTATTTAATGCAGAAATTGACCCGCAGTATCATGGGTACCAACAATATAGATCATTGCGCGAGACTGTGTCATTCATCATCAGTTGCCGGCTTGTCCGATACCCTTGGTGGCGGGGCAATGACCAATGATATTCCCAGTATTAAAGACTCAGATGTGATTTTTATCATCGGCTCGGATACCACCAGCGCCCACCCTATTATTGCCTCGCATATTAAACGAGCCGTCAATCAACACGGCGCGCGCTTAATTGTGGCCGACCCAAAGAAAACCACTATCGCAGACAGCGCCCATTTATATGTCTCACATAAGCCTGGCACAGATGTGATGTTACTCAATGCCATCATGCAGCAAATTATCATCAATAACTGGCAAGATATGCACTACATCAATAGCCGTATTGAAGACTATCAATTGCTTAAGCAAGAAGTGATGAAGCCAGATTATAACTTAACCAATGCGGCGTTAATTACTGGTGTAAGGGCAAAAGATATTGCCACTATGGCAAAAATGATCGGCACCGCAAACAAAACGGCCTTGTATTACGCCATGGGCATCACCCAGCATACCTCGGGTTATGACAACGTGGTGTCTACCTCTAACTTACAACTACTGTGTGGCAATATCGGCGTCAATGGCGGCGGGCTAAATCCGTTGCGCGGCCAAAGTAACGTTCAAGGTGCTTGTGATATGGGTGCCTTACCCAATTATTATCCCGGCTATCAAAAAATTAATGACCCGATTCATCAAGCTAAGTTTGCTAAAGCTTGGGGCAATACTTCGCTTAATCCAAACATAGGATTAGCAGCGACAGAAATCATGCAAGCTATTGTCAAAGGCAAAATCGATGCACTGTATGTTTTAGGTGAAAACCCAGTGCTAAGCGATCCGGATCAAGCCCATGTGATCGCTGCACTATCCAAAATCAAATTCATGCTGGTGCAAGACATCTTTTTAACCGAAACCGCCCAAATGGCTCATGTGGTATTACCCGCAACCGCCTTTGCCGAAAAAGATGGCCATTTCACCAATACCGAACGTCGGGTACAACAATTACGGGTGGCGTTAACCCCACCAGGAGATGCGCTGGTAGACTGGAAAATAATCCAAATGATTGCCAATAGCCTTGATGCAGACTGGCATTACCACAGCACCAAAGATATTTGGCAAGAAATTATTCAGGTTACCCCGCAATACCAAGGGTTAACCTGGCAACGCCTTGAACACAAGGTAGATGGTTTACAGTGGCCGTGCCTTGATGAAAACCATCCTGGCACACCGATTTTACACACAGAGACATTTTTACGCGGCAAAGGCAGAATGATCCCGGTGAGTTACCGTCTCCCTGCCGAAATGCCCGATAGCGAGTATCCATTAACCCTGTCAACAGGCCGTTTGTTGGAACAGTTCCATACTGGCACCATGACGCGCAAAACCCCGGAACTGGATATTAAAGGTGCGCCCAGAGTGATGATATCGGTTTTTGATGCCGAGCAATTGGGCGTCAATAACGGTGATATGCTAACACTGAGCACTCGCCGAGGAGAAATAGAGATAGCCGCCTTTGTCACTAAGCGAGCTCAGGTAGGAGTATTATTTTTACCGTTTCACTTTGCCGAAGCGGCAGCCAATAAGCTGACCATCAATGCATTAGATCCGATTGCTAAAATCCCTGAGTATAAGGTGTGTGCGGTTAAAGCAGAAAAGTCACTACGGCCAAGTACGACGAGCTTGGCCTAACCGCTAGTGTCTTAGTGAATTAAAGCGCAGAACGCTTTAAAAGCAAAAGCCTAGATCGCTGCGCTGCTAGGACGCTACGCGGCGAGATCCTATAAAATCCTAGCAGCGAAGCGACTCTAGCAGTGACGAAGTCACGCCCTAGCAGCGAAGCGGCCCTAGCAGTGACGAAGTCACGCCCTAGCAGCGAAGCGACCCTAGCAGGACGTAAGTCCGCCCTAGCAGCGAAGCGAC